>CAYJIQ010000007.1:8680-17956 GCA_964370275.1 uncultured Christensenellaceae bacterium | reverse complement strand
CCGCAAATATTATCACAAAAACAGGATTTAGGTACACCGTATATCCACACGCCGCCACTCCTATCAACACCAGAACAACTCTCACCGTATTTTTTGCCGCACCATCTGCAAACGCATGTAGCAGTCCGCTGTCTTTTGCACATTTAAAAGTTGCAACGCTCAAACCGCTAAGGCATCTTTCGAGCACATAGCCACACCCGAGCACAATCAACGATGTCGCATTAAAGGTTAAATTTGCGGCAAGTGCGACGTAGAATACAAAGTAGACGACAAATGTAATTATCGCAAAAGCTCCTGTGTGGCTGTCCTTTAATATCTCCAATTTACGTTCCTTTGTCATGTGGCTTGCGAGGGCATCGCAAGTATCTATAAATCCGTCGACGTGAATTCCGCCCGTAACGGCTATGGGAACTATTGCAACTCCCGCGCCCACAAGCAAAGGCGAAAATCCGAGCAGTTCACACAAGAAAATCCACCCCCACTGGGTAAGTGCGATAAAGATGCCAATAATCGGAAAAAAACACATTGAAAGGCGCATGTTTTCTTTGTTCCACGGGACACGGGGCATAGGGATTTTGCTGTACATCGAAAAGCAGATTATCATACTATTTATCAGACGCATAATACTTAACTCCAATCCCGCATGTAACTTCAACAACACCGCCAAACCGCTTTGCTATTTCTCTGTTTATAAATCCCAGACAGGAGATATAGCGCATCATCTCTTCGTTGTATGAAGCCGAGTCGCAAAAGACATCGTTTGTAACAATCACAAGACTTTCACATTTTTCCGACAGCTCTTCAATTCCCGACAAAATTCGCTCTGCCGCGCCGCCTCCGACTTCATAAAGTTCGTTAGCGACGAGGTTGCCCATGCATTCGAGCAGAACATTTGAACGGTCGGGAAGTTCTGCTTTGCCGATATCCGTGTATCGCTCGACTGTAATAAAACCCTTGCCCTCTCGTTGAAGTCTGTGTTTTTTTATCCTATCTTGCCCGACTTTGCCAAATGGTTGCATCGTCGCAACATAATAGAGGTTGTGCTTTGACGCGAGCAAATTTTCAGCATATTCACTTTTTCCGCTTCCGCTCGCTCCAATGACAAGCTCCCTCATATATCTTCATACCTCTCATAATCGTCTATGTTAATTTGCGAAAAGGTGCTCATGTTCTTATACACTCCGACTGCCATATCAAGAATTGGCATTACCGCAACAGCTCCCGTTCCTTCGCCCAGCCGCATTTGTGCCCGCAACATAGGCTTTAATCCGAGGTGATCAAGCACCATCTCGCCCGCAGGTTCGGCAGAAATGTGACTTGCAAACATGGCGCAAGTACAACCCGGTGCAATGGAATGTGCAATTATAGCGGCAACAGAGGAGATAAGTCCGTCTATGAGTATGGGGACTCTATGCACCGCGCCGCCGATAAACATTCCTGCCATTGCCGCAATGTCAAAGCCTCCGAGTTTTGCGAGTACATCATAGCCGTCGTCCTTGCTTGGTTTGTTTGCTTCTATAGCGCGCGAAATGACCTGTTTTTTTATATCGAACGCACAGTTTGTCAGCCCTGAACCTTTGCCGGTGACATCCTCCACGCTACGCCCCATCATCACCGCCGCAATCGCACTGGCCGTCGTTGTATTGCCGATGCCCATTTCTCCCGTAGCAAGCAGAGTATAACCTTCATGTTTAAGCTTTTGCACTGTCTCAATGCCGACATTTATGGCAAAAAGCGCCTGTTGCGCAGTCATTGCCGGCTCAACCGACATGTCCTTTGTTCCACGCGCGGTTTTCTTGTTTAGCACACCTTCGACTTCTACGACCATGCCGACATCGACAGGAATAACATCGGACCTTGCTATTTTTGACATCTCACAAAGACAGGTCTTTTCGTGCAATAAGTTTCCTGCAACGATCGCCGTTACCTCGCTCCCAACCTGAGAAACTCCCTGTGCTACAACGCCGTTGTCTGCACACATCACAACTGTAGCTTTTTTGTCAATGTCTATGTCCGCACTTCCCGTAAGCCCCGCAATTTTTATTATACAATCCTCTAAAAGACCAAGTGAGCCTATGGGTTTTGCGATGCTGTCCCAACGCTTTGCAGCAATCTTCGCCGCCTGTTCGTCTATCGGTGCTATTTGCCACATTGTACAAACCTCCTAATCAAGCTAATGTTGCTTCTAAAATAGAGATGAGGAAACCCTGCAAGAACGCTTCCATCGTTTACCATGCATTCCCATTTCCTGCCCGTTACAGGTTTTTTTGCAGAAAAGGAATCTCCGTTGCAAGTGCTGTCCCAATAGTGAAATTCGTGCGCCTTTATCCTGTCTCCCTTTTGTACAAACAGCCCATCCGCTTTAGCTTCAATGTCTATATATCCAAATCTTGAAAGCTTTTTAGTGTCCATGCAACTTCCGTTTAGCACACCGACCATCTCTTCGCCTGCAATATTCGCGGACAGATACATAAATCCGCCGCATTCCGCAATCACGGGAACTTTGTTTGCAATAGCTTCAATCAGCGCACTTTTCATCTTGTGATTTTTTGAAAGTTTGCTCGCATAAAGCTCGGGGTATCCTCCGCCGATATATATGCAGGAGGTGTTTTCGGGCAACTTCGTATCATGTATCGGACTGAACGTTTTTATTTCGCACCCGACCTCTTCGAGAAGCTCGAGGTTGTCCTTATAGTAAAAGCAAAAAGCTTCGTCCATTGCAACGGCAACGATACGGTCGCCTTGAACCCTGTCTGCTTTAGGAGTGTCGCCGAATATTTGTGGGGCGCTTGAAGCAATTTCAAGTATCGCATCTATATTCACACTTCGCTCCAGTTCTTGCGCCAAGATGTCGAGTTTGCACTCCATGTCTTGAACTTCTCCCGCTGTGACAAGCCCCAAATGTCTGCTTTTAAGGGTGATTTCGGGAATTTCACCGAGATAACCGAGAACTTGTATTCCCTCGGCTTCTATGGCCGGTTTTAACATGTCGTGCATCGCCTTTGAGCACTTGTTTAAAATAACACCGCAGATGTTGCTGTCCTGCCTAAAATCCATGAATCCTTTTATTAGCGCAACGAGCGACAGAGACTGCCCCTTTGGGCTAACAACAAATATTATGGGAGTTTTGGTTACTGAGGCAACATGATAACTGCTCGCTTCGTGAGTAATTCCGCCAATCCCGTCATAATACCCCATAACGCCTTCGATTACTGAAAAATCTCCGCAGTTTTTGCAAAAACTGCCTACAACCTGATCCTCTGTTTGGAAAAACAGATCCAGATTTGTCCCCTGCACCCCCACAACCCTGCTGTGAAACATTGGGTCGATATAATCAGGCCCGCACTTAAACGAAGTGACATCCAAATTTCGATTTTTCATCGCCCGCAACAATCCGCAAGTTATCGTGGTCTTTCCCGACGTGCTCGAGGGGGCGGCTAACATAATCCTCTTCATTGCCCAAACTCCCCGCTGATAATAAAAATCGGATTTTCCGCAGTCATCATGTTGTAATTGCCAACTTTTTTATTTCTGCTCACACATATATTCACAACTGAGGGTGTGCAGTACTTTGAAAGCTCGCTCACCGCTTGCGAGAGAGTTTCCAGTGCGATTGCCGTAACCACCACACGTACATTCGGTTTTTTTTGCGCAACTGCTCTTATGATGTCGGCCATGTTGCCCCGACTTCCTCCGATAAAAACGGCATCGGGTGCAGGCAGGTCTTCAAGGATTTGAGGCGCTTTCCCTGCAACAATTTCCATATTATAGCACCCGAATTTTTTCCTGTTACTACTCATGAGCCCAAGTGCGCCTTCTTCGCATTCGACGCTATATACCTTTGCACACCGCTGTGCCATCTCAACAGAAACCGAACCCGTTCCGCCACCGATGTCGTATGCAACTTCGGTGGGCTTCAGCGCAAGTTTTGACAGCACGATACTTCTTATCTCTTCTTTTGTCATGGGGGTGTTTGCTCGGATAAACTCATCGTCCCTTGCACAAAACACACAATCTTCAACAGCTTTTTCGTTTATCGTCACCACCGCACTTAGTGAGTTGAATGTATTATGAGCTAGCTCGCCTGCACTTCCCCTCGTAATCTTCTCGTCATCATAGGAAAGCCTTTCTCCCACTGCAACCTCTACGCCATAAAGCCCTGCCCGAGAGAGTCGCTCGCAAATATACGTTGGAGAAAACTTAGCGTCGGTAAGAAAAAAGCATTTTTTGTTTTTTGTTACCGCATTTACGACATCAGACTGTCTACCGTGCAAGCTCACAAGTTTCATGTCCTCCCAAGGCAATCTCAGCTTTGCGCATAGATATTGTACAGAACTGATTCCGCAAATTGGGCGAACATCCGCCCATTCAAGAAGCTCATACAGTTTTTTTGCACCGCTGTAAAATCCGATATCTCCGCTAAGCAGCACAGATACAGCTTCACAATTTGAACTTTTGATTGCGCTTGCGATATCATTTGGGGCAAGAGCAGGGATTTTGTGTGCATCCGAGTCAATGCTTTGAAGCATTCGCTCCGCTCCAATAAGGCACTGTGAGCAGCTTATCGCCTCGCTTGCCTCGCTCGTTATGCAATTTCCCATTCCCACTCCGATTACATATACTATCATGCGTTCTCCTCCAAAAATGCTACAACAGTCTTCATGTCTGCGCCCTCTTCTTCAGGTCTTGAGATGACAATCATCTTTGCTCCCGTTTGTCTTGCGGCGGAAAGTTTTTCGCTAAACCCGCCCGCGTATCCACCGTCCTTTGATACTAAAATCGAGATGTCAAATTGTCTTATTAAAGCCACGTTGAGCTCGTGAAAAAATGGCCCCTGCATGGCAATTATGTTTGACGTTTTATACCCCAAGTCTACAGCTCTTTTTACTGAACCCTCTGTAGGAAGCACACGTACAAACATCCTTTGCTCATAATCAGAAATTGCTGTGTACACATCAAGCTCCTTGCTCCCCGTGGTAAGCAATATGTTTCCGGGGAGAGACTCTAACATTTTGGTACAATCTTTGGCGTTCGCAACCGGTATACAACCGTGCATTTCACTGCGCCCTCGCAAAAGTCTGATTAACTTCACTCCCATCTTTTCACAGCTGTGCATTACATTGGAAGAAACTTCCTTTGCATAGGGATGTGTCGCATCCACCACATAATTAAAACCATGTTCGCCGATAAACCCGGACATTTCCTCTTCGTTCATTCTCGCGCAGTGAGCATTTTCTCCCGCAAGTTCGCTGCCGTATTGTGTCGCAACGCTCAGGGTTAGGTCGTATTTGGTTTTAAAACGTTCGCCAAGCTCCCTGCCCTCGGTTGTGCCCGCAAATATCAGCAGTTTTTTCATGCATTATACCCTCTGTCTGTGACCATCTTTGCATTTATCTCTCTAGTCGCCTCGCACCCGATAAACACTGTTGTAAACATGTCAACCTTTGTTTCTCTAAGCTGTGCTAGTGACATAATCTCGCTGTGTTCGCCCTCTCTGCCTATGTTTCTTACCAGTCCGCAGAGTGTGTTCGCATCTTTGTGTTTGAGCATAGTGTCGCACGCTTTTTGTAGATAGTCTGCACGCTTCATGCTCGAAGGATTGTAAAGGCACACCGCAAAGTCTGCCATCGCCGCGCACTCGAGGCGCTTTTGGATTTTTTCCCAAGGTGTAAGCAGGTCGCTAAGTGATATTACAGCAAAGTCACCCGTGAGTGGAGCGCCAAGAACAGCACCTCCGCTCAGTGCGGCGGTAACTCCGGCAACCACTTCGATTTGAACCTCCGGATAATCTTGTGCCAAATGATAAACAAGTCCTGCCATTCCATAAACCACGCTATCTCCGCTGCACACCATAGCGACAATTCTACCTTTGTCTGCCTCATCGAGTGCCATTTTGCACCTGTCCGCTTCCTTTTTCATGGGAGTGCTCAAAACGGTTTTTCCCTCGTGATATGCCGAAACGAGTTTCACATATACGGTATAACCGACGATTACCGAACATTCTTCAAGCACCTGTTTTGCCTGTGTTGTCATATATCTTTCTTCGCCGGGACCTATTCCCACAACGTATAATTTTTTATTCATAATCTCCCCTAACTGAAATCTGCCTCGAAAACTCTTTGTCCCACCGCCATTGTCACCCCGTTTAGCGACAATTTCCTCATTTTTATGTAATCTGTCATCATTCTTGCGCTCCGTTCACAAACGTTGTCTACTCCCGTAACATTTTTTACAAACTCTGAAGGGGTAAAGTCTTCGCTAAGTTCGCTTAATTCCCGGGAGTTAAAAGTATAGAGCGGAAGTTTAACGTTATCGCAAAATTCGAGGAGTCCCGCCTCGTTTCTTTTTAAATCGATACTCGCAACGGCGAAAAAGGATTTATCACAAATCGTTTCGCAGACAATTTCAAATAGTTTTTTTATGTCATCTGCGCCGATCCCTCGCCTGCAACCGACTCCCAACACGCAACATTTTGGCGTCAAATGAAGTTTATCTCGACCTTTTTTTACATCCGAACCGATGTAAACGTGAGAAGGTTCTTTAATAATAATTCCTTGTGGCAAATTTGAAATGTTCGCTTGATCCAAACAAACGCCCACACTTTTGCCCTGCAGAAGTTTTGAGGAGACGAGTTTTATGTGCTGGGTGTTTCGCACATTCATGTCCGTTTTTCTCGCCCAATCGTCTATGGCAAACACGCCATTTATATCGGTGGCTGTCGTAATAACAGCGGTGCAACCCATCGCCAGGGCAAGTTTTTGCGCTAGTTCGTTTGCACCGCCCAGATGTCCGCTTAGTACCGGAATGACATAGTTTCCCGCATCATCCATTACGATTACGGCAGGGTCGGTTGCTTTTGAGTTGGCAAAAGGCGCTATTGCCCGAACAGCAATTCCCATTGCACCGATAAAAAGTAAACTTTGGCCTGTCTTAAAGTTGTCTTTCACAAAGTTTTTAAAATCGCCGTTTCTTCCGTCCGTCGCTTCTATATCAAAACCGTTTTTATTAATTTTTTTTGCGACTTTGGCTCCTGACTCAGTGAAGTACACCGCGCTAATTTTCATCCGTTCCCTGCCTAAATTCCGTCGTGAATGTCGGGTCGTACAGTTTGGAACGCTCGTATGCGCCTTCGAGAAAACCACCCACTGTAATAAGCGCAGTCTTTGTTATGTTGTTGCTCTTTGCAGTGCGAGCAAGGGTGTCTACCGTGCATATGAATGTCTTTTCGTCTTGCCATGTCGCTTTATACACTATTGCAGCAGGAGACTTTGGGTCGTACCCGCCCTTGATAAGCTCCTTTTCCAATTTTTCAAGTAACCCGGTGCTTAAAAATATAACCATCGAGCTTCCGTGAGACGCAAGTTTTGCTATCTCCTCTTTTTCCGGCACGGGTGTCCTTCCCGCCATACGAGTTATTATCACGGTCTGGCTGACGCCCGGCAATGTGTATTCTGCTTTGAGTGCAGAAGCGGCACCGCAAAAACTGGAAACTCCCGGGGTATAGTCGTACTCAATTCCCAGTTTTATAAGTTCATCCATCTGTTCACGAATCGCACCGTATAGGCACGGGTCGCCTGTGTGCAGTCTTACAACTTTCCTTTCGATATTGCTCTTCATAACATCGATTACCTGCTCTAGCGTCATGCTGGCGCTATCATAAATTTCGCAACCGTCTTTTGAATAAGAAAGCAATTCGGGGTTTACGAGGCTTCCCGCATAGATTATGACGTCTGCCTCTGCCAGTAATTTAGAGCCTCTTATTGTAATTAAATCGGGAGCTCCGCTTCCCGCACCGACAAAATGAACCATATCTTAGTCTCCCCTCACAATAATAGTAGCAAAATATCCCATGTCGTCCTCGGCTATGTCGAGTGAATTGCAAATGCGTTCGCTTGGAAGTCCACAATCGCTAATGAGGCTTGCTTTTTCATATAGCCCCGCACTTTTTAGCGCTGTTTTCACTTCTCCAAGTCCTTTTCCAGCTTTCATCAGCACCTTTGACACTCGCATCTTAAGAGCCTCTTCTGTGCAGCCGTGGCTAGCGGGAATTATGTTTAGCGGCTCGTTCATGGTAGTTAGGCTTGTCTTTAACTTTGCTGCGATAGCACAAAATGACGTAACTCCGGGAATCACCTCGCTGTCATACCCGCGTCCTTCGATGATTTTTAATATGTAGCTAAACGTAGAAAAAATAGAAGCATCTCCGAGGTTTAACATGGCAACATCCTTTCCCTCGTCAAGTTTATCCATGATGAGCAGTGCCAATTCATTGTGGCGTTCGCCCTGCGCTGTCTTATCTCTCGTCATGAGGAACTCGAGTGGCAAAATTTCTTTGTCCTTCATATCAACTGCACCCTTTGCTATGCTGAGTGCCAACATATTATCGCCCTTCGTCGCAGGAGAGGCGATAACGTGACAACGCTCAATCGCCAAAACAGCCTTTAACGTGAGGAGTTCGGGGTCTCCGGGTCCTACACTTACACCGTAAAATTTACCTTTCATTTTGTAACCTCTCATCCATTATTGCTAGAACCTCGTCAGTTGCGCCTATAAATCCGTGTACATTGCTAAACATGACCGCGCCCACGGTTATTGACGTTCTTTTACTTATGTGAAACTGAATTTTATTGAGAATTGATTCAACAACCGATTCGTACAATCCCTCGCGTTTTAGCACGTCTATGCTACTATCTGCTGTTGCACATTCAAAGAGTTCTCTCGCCGTTTGCATCAAACACCCGCATTTTGCTGCATGAGACGCAAAAATCTCTGCCCTGCCGTCGCCGAATTTTGAATGAGTGTTCATAATTCCCGCCGCCAGTTTTACAATTTTTCCGATATGTCCGACGATAAGCACGCTCTTTATTCCTTTTTCAGCCGCCATATCCAGCGTGTCACCTATAAAATTAGAACACTTTACCACGGGATAATTTTTGCTAAAATCGTGGTCTTTTAAATATTTTTCGCCGTAGTTTCCGGGCGTTATGACAATGCTTTGCTTACCTGCGGCGACAACAACATTAAGCTCGACTTCAATACTGCTCTTTATCGCCTCAATGCTCATCGGCTCGACTATTCCGCTCGTTCCGAGAATTGAAATCCCGCCAACTATTCCAAGATTGGGATTAAAAGTCTTCTTGGCAATTTCTTCTCCGTTTTGCACGGACACTGTAACGCGAAATCCTCCACCGTAGCCCGTTTCTTTTGCGACACTTATAAGTTCTTTTGTTATCATATCGCGGGGGACGCTGTTTATCGCCGCCGCTCCTACCGGTT
>CAYJIQ010000007.1:1678-8670 GCA_964370275.1 uncultured Christensenellaceae bacterium | reverse complement strand
CTATAACAATTCCTTCGGGTATCAGCTCAACTTTAGTGATAATTGCAGCCCCGTGCGTCGCATCTATGTCGTCGCCGCCATCTTTAAGAACTTTGCAAACCGCATAATCAGACATTATTGAAAGGTCTATATCTGCCGTGACATAAACGCCTTTTGGGACGGTTATTCTGGCACAATCGGTGATTTCACCCTTTAATAGTGCGAGCGCACAGGACTTTGCACCCATCGTAGCGGCGCTTCCCGTGGTATATCCGCACCTCAGTTTCTTTTGTCCGTGGTTTACGTACATCTCAAACTTCATAGCTTGCTTCTCTTGCGTGCCCGGCATACATATCTTGAATCTGCGGGTATTCTCCAAGCCCCTTTAATATTGTGCGCACACTAAACCCTTGTTCCTCTAATATGGTTTTCCAGCTGTCGTCCTCGCCCGCCATATCGTTTATTGCATGGTCTCCCGCAACGAGCATAAGCGGTGCGATAACGACTTTGTTGTATCCTGCGATACTCTTTAACAAATCCTCAATGCCCGGATATCCCTCGATCGTGCCCACAAAAACATCAGAGGCTATTTTGTCAAACTCAGCTTGAACGTCCGCATAAACGCTATTTGCGCTGTGTTCGGTTCCGTGACCCATGAGTACGAGACATTCTCCCTTTTCTCTTGGGATTTCGCAGTTAATAATTCCTGCCATCACAGCAATATCCTCGCTTGTAGCCAGCAACGGCCTTCCTATCTTAATACGTTCAAATTCGCCGCTTTTTTCCTTAACAGCGGCTAACAGCTTTTCGTATTCTATACCTTCGATGAGGTGTGTCGGTTGAACAATTACTTCTCTTACTCCTCGGTTTGCCATTGCAGCGAGTGCCTCTTGTACGTTGTCTATAATAATTCCGCGAGACGCAAGTTTTTTTATGATCATTCCACTCGTAAAAGCTCTTCTTATCGAATATTGAGGGAAACTGAGTTTTATCTTTTTTTCCACCGCTTCTATGCTGTGCCTGGCCTTATCATAGCTCGTCCCAAAGCTTACTACCAAAATTTCTTTCATGGATTTTCTCCTATCTTTAACACGTTAAACGCTTTTAAGCAGTTTTTCAAGCTCGTCTAAATCTTTTGGCTCATACATGGATGCAGAGCAAGCCCTCTTTAATGTGAAGTACGCAAAACCCTACAGCGATGACTACTGACATAGCGACGAGAATTTTTTGATGCCTGTCGCTACTACGCCTCGATGAGTGTGTTTTGCCACTCAAAACTCCCAAAACATCTGTACACTAAAAATAAAATGCAGTGAGGTCGGGTAGGTATGAGTATGATATTTAGTTTTGCACCCGTGCAGGAAAGAATAAAAAAGAGCATAATAATAGACCATTGATGCATATCCTATATCCCTTCAGATGATACATCTATCCTTGAGTGCGTTGGAAATCGGCGGCAGGTCTCCCGGCTCAGAGGTTATCGCTAGATCCGCCTTCCCGCTTTTGGCAGTGGCATAGTGGACGAGCAACCTCTTTACGGTGGTGGTACCGCGTGGGCTTATCCCAGCTTCCCTGTTAGGTAATATACACCAACCGATTTGGTAATTTCATGATAATACATTAATTGTATATTGTCAACATAAGTTTTTGCTCGTGTGTGTTTATGCAAAACAGCCTTACAGTTTTTAGATATAGGGCGAAAAAAACGTCAATAATTGTTTGGATTGACGTAAAATGTATTTGAAATGATGTAGAATGCATTTTTTTTAGTTAAAGTATATGATATAATAAGAGAAGCTAAGTTGCTTGCTTTAAGATCATTGCAGACATTGTTATGATGTGTTAAAATACAATAAAGCTTAGCAAATAAGGAGGAAAAATGAGTAAAGTTAGAAGAAGAATTTCGGTAATTATGGCATTTGTAATGTCGGCAACTTTGGTTTTTACGTTTAAACCTGCGGTGACAAGCGCATCTCCGGTAGCGCTGTTAGCAGAAATCTCTCTGCACATTTTGGCGGATCAAACCGTGGAGTTTATAAAGATGCAAGCGACGGGAGAGGCAGCAGAGCAGGAAGCTATGATGGAACAGGTTCACGAAATCAGCGAAATGACTCCGGAGATTTTAGAGACCGTAGAAGAAATGGAATCCATGATTACACGTCTTAACACGACGGTAAATTATATGCAGGAGGACATTGACGAACTAAAGTATCTAATAGAAAATGGTTTTGCAGAATCGGAATATAATGATGTGATTAAGTCACTCGAAGAAGTAGACAATTACCTTGACGTTTACTGGCAAAGCTACCAATCGCTTGCCGAAGATTTGGCAAATCCTGACAGTGAAATATATTCGGACGAGGATGAAAGAGACAAAAGAATTGATGAAGTCATGACAATGATTCACGAGGCGTATTCGGGCAATGTAACATATGCGACAGAGCTTAACAAACTATATACGCAGATGTCGGGCACTATGTCATTGGTGGATGCAAGAATAGCTGTCGACAAGGTGAACCTGCCGTTTGAACACCAAATTTATGATAACGCAGTGTCCGCACTTAACTACGGAGTGT
Source organism: uncultured Christensenellaceae bacterium (assembly GCA_964370275.1). Lineage (GTDB taxonomy): Bacteria > Bacillota > Clostridia > Christensenellales > Christensenellaceae > CAYJIQ01. The sequence goes on along the minus strand of CAYJIQ010000007.1, from coordinate 6,115 downwards.
CAATCCAGGCAAAGTTACTCCACCTGTACTGGGAAGTAACGGATTACATGCAGACAAAATATGCGTCTACACCAAATCTGCTACCCTCGGTATACTCGTCTTCAAGCTACGATAGCACGGTGGACAGCACCGTAAATAGAATAAACGAAGAGTGCGAACACGAGGAATTGCATAGCTTGATGACTCCGAGCGATATTGATACCAGTGTTGTGCTTACAGCCAGCACAGGTCTTGACTACGAAATTCCGGCATATCGACTAATAGTCAATGCTACGGGAGCTGAGTTTTACGTTGCAAAAAAGAGCTATACAATCGATGAACTTGTCGGATGGCCGATTAGCAACTATGAAACGACAATGGGAGAACCCCAAATGCAGACACCCCAGACAATCCAAGAGTTGATGACCTTAATTCCAAGGAGTGTGGACAACCCCGTAGAATGGATGCAGAGCCAGGGTAACCTTAGCTTCACCGGCACAATCGACGTATTTACTATGGGGGTTGAGGACAGTGAGGGAAAGGCAACTTATGCACATGCGACATCTTCGACGGGAGATACCGATGCGACGCTTACGTTAAATGTAGACATGTACAATAATTCTTTTGACGAAACAAGTGTTTTTCTGCATTCAAGAGACGGCAATATGGACCCCAACGAAATGGGTATTTTACCAATTTACGTTAACAGATCTTCAGGTTCGGGGGATGTGCCAAAAGAGAGCGAAGATGTTTATAAGCCGACCTTAGCTAGCCAAATTCCTTCGCACTTTGCACTATACGAGGGCGAAACTCTCGATCTATCCGCATTAAACAGTACGACATTTGCCAAAGGTACAGAGATAGCGGTATACGGAGATGTTTTAATCACGGGTGGCGCTCACGGGATGACGGTATCAGACCTTAAAATTTCCATTATGGACAATGGTGACGATTTCCCGTATTTGACACTGGAAAATCTCAATATAATTTCGACTTCGGGTGGAGACGAATATGTCGTTGGCTCAAAGGCATACTACGCTCAGCTTGATATTGTTGGAGATGTGAGCATAGTAACAAAAGGCGTTCCTGCGCTGCACTTTGAGCAAAACAGCGCAACTTCAGTCTTTGGAATAGACCAAGCAAGTCTGACGCTTGAACGACAGGATTACGGCCCTATTATACATTCAAACGACACACAGATTGGCACAGAGATGAGCTTTCTTGATCTTACACTCAAGAATCTTTCGACGAACAACATCGGGTATCACGATGGCGATGGAATAACGGCAGATGACTGCGCGGTCATTCATATGCAAGATTGTAACGTCGATATTTTCCAGGCTCCACTAAATGTGAGTGAAGATAATCTATGGAGAGAATACTATCACAACAGCGTCCGCTTCGATTTCCAACATTGCAACATCGGTGGGGACGAGATATTCGGATTTGCAAACAACAACGGATCGACGTTTGATTACAACCCACAAGAGTGGCACAAGGTTAACTTAACTGTGGGAACGGATAGATATGACGACACGGGCAACGAAGTATACGCTTCTCTCGTTAAAAAACCCGTAGGTTCTGAGAGCGACAGAGGCTCGTGGATTACGTATGATTTGGGTACGACCGAGGATTACACCCTTGTTCTAAATAAAGGTGAAAAGGTTGGTCTTGAAAGGATTCACGATTTAATTGACGGACCTGTTTCCTACCTTCAACTAAACAAGACACACGGGGACATTAATGGATTTAATGGAGTTAAGTTTAGCTCAATTACATCTGAGCAGTGGACGACGGATACGTACTCCGACTACGGTTCGTACTATATCGACGATGCATATACACACGAGCTGTATCCGCTTAACACCCAAAAGCAGATCGAGACGCGCTACTTCAGATATCAATTTACGTCTCAACTTAGAAACTCAACGCCGACCACACCTACATCTCTAAACTCGATGGGGCTTACAGAAGCGCAACTTAATGGACTAAAAGAACACCTCGCTTCGATTGACTCAAACACGGTGGTTAACTACCCGCTGTTGACGGAAGAAATCAGCACGGTGGATGGCGAGTTGCTAACACATCTTGCGCTGGGGAGCGGAACGCTTTCGCTTTCTCTTTACGACGGAAACCAAAACCATATTCAGTTGATGTTTGACGCAGAAGAGATTACGCATACTCCCGACACTTTTCACGTCGGATATAACGTATACGAAGCAGATGACATCCAGGGATTGCCAAGCGGAGCAACAGTAATCGAATTTGCAAATCCTACAACTCTAAGTGGACTTAAAGAGGTAATCTTCAATACTTCGGGGAACATGCAATTTGGTGCAGATGATAAGTATGAAGTGTACAAAATAACAAATGGCAGTGCAGAAAAAGTTGAGGTGGCAAGCAAGGTGAATGAAGGAGGCCAACTCAAACTGGCCGTTGAAAACATGGGAACATACGCCTTTGTCCGCTTACAGGACATATCTCCGGCTACCGGTGAATAATCACAAAGAGCACAAAAATGCTGTAAAATAAGAATTCAACAAACGCAAAAATCCCCCTAAAAACTAGGGGGATTTTTTATAATCTTTCATTAACAGAACGGTTAGTCGCAAAAACTGCACCCGTTATGATGAATTGCCGAGATTTTCACGCTTTGCACAGCCGGAAATTTCACCCGAACTGAGCGTTGTATAGCGAAAAGTATATTCCACCCTTTTCATAAAGCTCTTCGTGTGTCCCTGTTTCGCTGACACCTTCATCGCTCAAAACAGCAATGATATCCGCATTTTTTATTGTAGACATTCTATGTGCTATAACGATAGTCGTCCTGCCGACAGTGAGTTCGTCTAGCGATTGTTGGATAAGAAGTTCCGTTTGGTTGTCCAACGCTGAAGTTGCTTCGTCGAGAATTAGCACCGATGGGTTTTTTAGAAATGCTCTTGCAATGCTTATTCGCTGTTTCTGACCGCCCGAAAGACGGATGCCCCTTTCGCCGACATTAGTTTCGTACCCATCGGGGCAGCTCATTATGAAGTCGTGCACCTTTGCGTGTTTTGCCGCATCTATTATCTGCTCCTTCGTGGCGTTTATATTGCCGTATCTGATGTTGTCGCTTATCGTTCCGGCAAACAAAAATACATCCTGCTGCACAATGCCGATTGCGCTTCTCAAACTCTTGAGTTTAACGTTTCGAACGTCCGTTCCGTCTATGGTTACACTCCCCGAAATGCAATCGTAAAATCTTGGGATTAGTTGGCAAACAGTGGTCTTTCCGCCTCCCGACGGACCCACAAGCGCAACTGTTTTTCCGGCGGGGATTTTAAGAGATACGTCATTTAACACGTCCTCGTCTTCGTTGTAGCTAAAGGACACATTTTTAAACTCTATGTCGCCTTTTACATCTTTTAGCTCGATGGCGCACGGTTCATCCGCGATTTCAACCTCAGTGTCCATAACTTCAATAAAGCGCCTAAATCCGCTCATTCCCTGTTCAAACTGTTGCGTGAAATTTGTAAGTCTTTTTACAGGCTGTAAGATTATGTTAATGTACAACAAAAACACGACCAAATCTTCAAGCCTCATGGTATTATAATACACACATAGTCCACCCACGATAAGAACCATTCCGTTTGCTACGTTAGAGAGAAATTCCATTCCGCTCATAAATGTCGCCATTGCATTATAGGAGTGTTTTTTAGCACGTTTAAAAAGGTTGTTGCCTTCGGTAAATTTTTGCTCCTCATATTCTTCGTTCGTGAATGATTGAACCACACGAATGCCGCTGATGCTGCTTTCGACTTGTGTGTTGACGTCGCCTATCTGCTCGCGAACTTCGGTAAACGCTTTTTTCATCTTTTTTCGGCGAGTGATGGCAAACCACGTGATAATGGGCATGAAAATCAAGATGCACAATGTAAGCCTCCACTCAACTCCAAACATTATGATGCTCGAACCTGCAAACATCGCTATTGAAATAAAGATATCCTCGGGTCCGTGGTGGGCAAGTTCGGTTATATCAAATAGGTCGTTTAACATTTTAGACATGATCTGACCTGTTCGGTTTTTATCGTAATATCTAAACGATAACTTTTGAAGATGGCAAAACAAATCACTGCGTATGTCCGCTTCGATTTTCACCCCCATCATATGTCCGTAGTAGTTTATGAAATAGGTAAAAAGTGCAATCAAAAGATAGATTCCAAGCAACAAAAGTGCCATAAGCACCATTTCTGCTATGTCCGAGTTGGGAATGCTCACATCTATTATTCGCCTCGTCACAAGAGGGAAGGCGAGTCCTAAAAGAGCAACTGCCAGTGCGCATAACATATCAAACACAAACATTTTTTTGTGGGGTCTATAGTAAGCGATAAATCGCTTTAACATTTTTGGTTTTTTATTTTCCGACATTCTACACCTGCTTACTTTGCTACCGAAACTTAAAGCAACGGCATATACTAT
>CAYJIQ010000007.1:0-1668 GCA_964370275.1 uncultured Christensenellaceae bacterium | reverse complement strand
AATTATTCCGTAAAATTACAAGTGTTGAGCACAAATAGACGCATTACTGCGACAATTTAAATAAGCAGGGCTGACGGCTATGAATCTCGCATTGCCGGATGCAAAACTTCCCACAATTTTTTATGCGTTATATTATTGAGCACAAAATACTCCGTTACCCAGCACTCCTCTAAGCAGCAAATGTGACTGCACGATTTTAATAAAAATTCGAAGTCGTGAGACGCTATGAGAAAGGTATTTCCTCTTTTTGCCATATTGTTAATGAATCCGGATACATTTGCCATGCCGTTAAAGTCAAGTCCACTGGTCGGCTCGTCCATGCATATTACGTCGGAATCTTTAAAATAGGATAGGGCAATCCCCAGTCGCTGTTTTTGCCCCCCCGAAAGAGAAGCCGGATGCCTTTTAAACAGTGAGTCAATCCCTAAATCCGTTAGTATTTCTTCTCCACGAATTTTTTCGCCCTCACCGGCCTTTCTTCCAAGATACAGTTCCTTTTCAACACTCTCGGTAAAGAGTTGGCAATCGCTGTTTTGCATGACTATATAACTGTTGGAAATTCTGTATTTGGGAGTGGTTTTTACACCGTTAAAATATATGTTTCCGGATTTTTGCTTTTTTAATCCGCATATTATGTCTAACAGTGTGCTCTTTCCTGCGCCGTTTTTGCCTATTATGCCGACAACGCTGCCTCTTTTGATTTCTAAGTTGATATTACACAAAACATCCTTTGTCTTATCGTAAGAGAAATTAATTCCTTTGAGCGATAGCACAGTTTCTTCCGCATAGATATGCTTTTTCTCTGCAGACAACTGTGACATGTCGGTGCAGCGCAACCCCAGTTCATTTGCCCTAGCGTTGGTCAGGGACTGAAATTCGATGGCTGAAAACTCACGAACAATTTCCCCGTGCTCAAAAACTAAAACTCTATCAGCGAGATCTCTTAAATAACTTAACCGATGTTCGGAAATAATTATCGTTATTCCTTGATTCTTTAGTTTGTTCAGTATGCGTCGCAAGTTTTCCGTAGCGGCGGTGTCGAGATTTGCCGACGGTTCGTCGAGAACGAGAATTTTGGGGGAGAGGGTATAAACGGATGCAATTGCGACGCTCTGCTTTTCTCCGCTTGAAAGGTTGAAAATGCTTTTACCCACAAGCTTTTTAATTTGTATATCGGCGACAGCAGCTTGAACTCGTCTCATTATCTCGCTCGGATCCATGTTTAGATTTTCACACGAAAATGCTATTTCGGACAGCGTATCCGTCGCAAAAAATTGAGATCTTGGATCTTGAAACACCGAGCCTACCGTTCCTGCCAAACTTTCAACGGCTGCCCCCGACATATCTTTTCCGTCTATAAAAAAATCGCCCTCTAAAGTTCCCTCGTAAAATTCGGGAACGAGCCTGTTTATTACCCTTGTGAGCGTCGTTTTTCCGCAACCTGACCTGCCTGCAAGTACGACAAACTCTCCGTTGTCACAGGAGATGTTTATGTTTTTTAGCGCATAGTCATCCGAAGTTGCGTATTTAAAGGATAAGTCTTTGATTTTAATCATAATTTCTTCCCATGTTACATGCCGTTAAACAAGAAAAATGCCGGCAACAAAAATGCGACAATAATTACAGTGGCTATTCCATCCGAAAACCCAAAGCGAACGGTTTCGTGAA
>CAYJIQ010000006.1:10556-18612 GCA_964370275.1 uncultured Christensenellaceae bacterium | reverse complement strand
CAGAAGCGTATACCTTCCCTCGTCATCTTTTTTTATTGATTTATTAGCATGTTTTGCCGCCTTAAAGAGCTGACAAATTCTAAGAAGCTCCTCGCAATTTAGCGGCGCTCCCGATTTTAGTCTTGAAAGTTCCGCACCGACGTCACTAAAGGAAAGCATGGGAAACCTTGCTAGCGAGATTAGCATACTGTGAGCCTCTTTTGTCTCGCTTACCAGCCTGCCCACTTTTTCTTTAAATGTTGAAGGTTGCAATTCCTGCGCAGCCTGCGCTCCGAGCGAGGAAATCGTCTTTCCCGCCAACATATCTTTTATCTTGTCAAATCCAAGTGTGTTTGCTACTCTTTGATCCATATCACCACTCCTATATTCTACATATATTATAACCCGACATTCTTTTTTTGCATAGATGCGTTTTTCCATAAAAAAAATTGATCCGGAAGTGTGGGCTTCCGGATGCGAATAAAGGAGGGAAGTATCATATGCGGGAGCATATGAAGTATAGTTTGCACTACACGGGAAAACGTAATTTGTTTTCTTGATGCTATAATAAACCTTCAATATGATAATTGTGTGATAGAGATTAAATAATATTGTGAAAACCATGAAAAGTATGTTAATATAGTGTTAACAGTCGGTAAACGACTCTTGAACGGAGGTCTTTTTGAAAGTTTATTTTGACAATGCGGCGACGACAAAGCCGATAAACAGTGCGCAAGATTTACTCTGCGAACATATGAATAACGGGTGGTACAACCCTTCTGCGATGTATCCCGAGGCTGTACGAGCAGAAAATGATTATAAAAAATCTGCTGAGACGCTGTGCGCTGCCCTTGGCGCAAAGCAAGTTTTTTTTACTTCAGGCGGTACTGAGAGCATAAACACGGCAATATTAAAGGGCTACCGCGCTAAGGGTTCTAAAAAACTTCATTTTATAACGAGCGCATACGAACATCCCGCAGGAGACGAACCATTTAAGCTTCTCGCATCTGCCGGGCACGATGTTGATTTTGTAAAACCGGGCAACGAAGGCTTCATTACCTGCGAACAAGTTGCGCCGCTTGTTCGTGAAGACACCGCACTTGTTAGCGTTATGCACGTAAACAACGAGACCGGTGCTGTAAACGACATCACTTCCATCGCAAACGAAGTAAAGCGCAACAATCCGCAGACGCTCGTTCACTCAGACGGTGTTCAAGGATTTTTGAAATGTCCGATCAATTTTGAAAGTTCCTCTCTTGACTACTATTCGGTTAGTGCTCACAAGGTTCACGGACTTAAGGGTACGGGCGCACTTTTTTATAAAAAAAACACCCCACTTGCTCCGTATATGATCGGAGGAGGCCAAGAAGGCGGGCTTCGCTCTGGAACACAAAACACTTTTGGAGCAGCTGTATTTGCTCGAGCGGTAGAAGATTTCTGCAAAGCCGCAGAACAAAAAATTGTTATGATGCTAAAAGTGCGCGAAAGGATGCTCGCCGGACTTAAACAACTGCCCGGCTTGCACATAATATCCCCTAGTAAAAATTTCGCACCACATATATTATATGTCGCCTTTGAAAACATGAGAGGTGAGGTGATTTTGCATCTGCTTGAGACTAAGGGAATTTTCATAAGTACGGGTTCTGCCTGTTCCTCAAAAAAAGGAACTTCTCGCATAGCGACAGCACTCTCTCTTAAAAAACAAGTTGCGGACGGAGTGATTAGGCTTAGCTTTTCGCATGAAAACACAGCGGAAGAAGCAGACTATGTACTCGAGGAGATATCAAACGCACTAAAATACACTAACGGATTTATAAGGAGATAAACATGACGACAATTCTTGTTCGCTACGGCGAAATACACTTAAAAGGACTTAACAGACCATATTTTGAGAGGTTGCTAAAGTCTGCTATCAAAAACTGCATAAGAAGGTTTAAAGGTTCAACAGTTGAAAAGGGAGAAGGCAGATATTATGTACGAGGAGTTGACGAGAGCGAGATTCCCACTGCACTTACAGCGCTGTCAAAGGTTTTCGGCGTCCATTCGGTAAGCCCTGCATTCGAAACAGACAAGGAAATGGACGAAATTTTTAAAAAGGCAAGCACCTCTGTCAAGGATTTTTTAGACAAGTACACACTTTCCTCCTGCACATTCAAAGTGGAAACGAAACGTGCCGACAAGAAATTTCCGCTCAGTTCGCTTGAGGTTAGCTCAGAACTCGGCGGCAGATTGCTTGAAACATATGAGGAGCTAAGCGTCGATGTGCACAACCCTAAAATGAAAGTCTTTGTCGAACTTAGAGAAAAGGCATTTGTTTACGTCGATATCATCGCCGGCCAGGGCGGAATGCCCATCGGCTCAAACGGAAAGGCAGTCCTGCTTCTTTCGGGCGGAATCGACTCGCCCGTTGCAGGATATATGGTCGCTAAGCGAGGCGTTACCCTCGAGGCTGTTCACTTCCACTCCTTCCCCTACACCTCGGACAGGGCGAAACAAAAAGTCATTGACTTGGCTCGGATTTTAAGCGAATATACGGGAAAAATCCGCCTGCACATCGTCCACTTTACCGAGATTCAAACGGCAATTCACGAACAGTGCCAAACCGACTACATGACGCTAATCATGAGAAGGTACATGATGAAAATTACCGAAAAAATTGCCGAAAACGTAAAAGGGCAGGCACTCGTAACGGGCGAAAGTCTGGGTCAAGTCGCAAGCCAGACGATAGAAAGCCTGCATGTCACAAACAGCGCGGTAAACATGCCCGTCTTCAGACCGCTTGTCGGCATAGACAAAAACGAGATTATGGACAGGGCAAATAAGCTGGGAACTTACGAGACTTCGATTCTCCCCTACGAGGATTGCTGTACTGTATTCGTACCCAAACATCCTGCAACCCGCCCAAAACTCGAAAAGGTCGAAATTGCCGAGCGCGTTTTAGATGAGGAGACGCTGATAAACGAGGCACTTGAAAAAACCGAAGTTATGGACATTTACTTCGATTGAGGTCAATTTTCCATAGGACAAAAATCATAATCAAAAATTGAACTTTGTAAATCAAGGTTCTTTTTTTTATTTGCTAATTGAATTATCTTCATAACTTTGCAGATACCTCTTGACAAATAATACTATGTGTTATATAGTATAACGCAAGAGGAGGTATTGCGATGGACAGCCAACTTAAAAGAGGACTTATCGAAGCTTGCGTTTTAAAGACGCTCGCAAACGGCGATTCATACGGATATCAGATCGTAAAGGATATCTCAAACCACATAGAAATAACCGAATCTACGCTGTACCCCATCTTGCGCAGACTTGAAACGGCAAAACTTTTGGAAGTTTACTCAGTTGAACATAACAGTAGGCTTCGCAAATATTACAAGATTTCCAAGAAAGGTAGAGGCAAGATAGAGGAATTTATTTGCGAATGGAAGGACGTCATGAAGGTCTACGAATTTATTGCGGAAGGAAAATACGATGAATAAAGTTGAATTTATTACCGAGCTTTCGCTCAGACTCTCGGGGAAAATTTCTAAATCAGAGCTGAACGAACTCTTGGATTTTTATGAACAGAGTATAGACGAACGAATTGACAACGGCATGAGCGAAACAGACGCGGTGCAAAGCCTTTCAAGCATAGATCAAATCGTCTCGGACATACTAATAGACATCCCGCTCGCCAAAGTGGTCGGCGAAAAGGTGAAATCTTCAAAGGAACATTCGGGCAACAAAAAACTTTGGATGATCCTCGCAATTGCGGGTTTTCCCATCTGGTTTCCCGTCGGAATATCGCTTGCGGCGGTGGCATTTGCCCTATACATCACAATTTGGGCGCTCGTAATAAGCATCTACGCCGTTTGGGTCGCTCTCGCGGTTTCGCTCGTCGCCGGAATAATAACGGCGGTTGATTTCTTTAGCGTAGGACAGACACTCCCCGGCATTGCGTTTATTTTGGCGGGACTTTCGGGAACGTGCATTGCAATCGCACTTTTTAAGCCGACAATGAGACTTGCAAAACAAACGGCGGTACTTACAGTTAAATTGATAAGAAAAATCAAAAAAATATTTAAAGTAAAAGAAGGAGAAAAAGCATGAGCAAAGCAGCAAAAATATTGCTATTAATCGGAGGAGTATTGGCTGTGACATTCGTTGTCATCATGAGTATATACGGATGGGATTTTTCAGCTATTGGCACATCCAAATATGAAATGAAGAGCGAGACCGTGGAAAATAATAACCAAAGCATAGAAATTCGGGACGAAAACACAGATATTATAGTAGGTGCGTCAAGTGATGACAAAATACATTTTGTCTACTACGAAAACGAATCTCATTACTACGATAAGCAAACAGAGGGAAACATTTTCTTTAAGTCAAATGTAAATCCTACTCTTGCATATTCTTCTCCCGTGCACTTTGAACTGCTTCTTCCCGAAGGATACAGCGGAAATCTCATCCTTTATACGGCAAACGATAACATAACTATAACGAATGTATCTTACACAGATGCACAAATAACAACCGCAAACGACGACATAGCTTTAAGCGGAGTAACTTGTTTTGGTTCAAGCACGCTAAAATCGAGCAATTCTGATATCGATGTAAAATCAAGCGCCTTTGCAAACATAACACTCGAAACGGAAAACGACAGCATCATTTTAGAAGAAGTCACTTCGGAGGGGATTGTAGAAGCGAGAACAATAAACGGCGACATTTCCGTAAAAAACCAAACTTCATCGTCGCTTGTTCTTGATAACGAAAACTCAGACATCGACATTGAAAATGTTTTTGCAAAAGACATTCAGATGAGCACAGTAAACGGCGACATAAAAGGTAGCATCTCGGGAAGTGAAAGCGAATATTCTTACACCTCGACGACAAAAAACGGCGACAACAATTTAGGAGACAGCATAAAGCAGGATGCCCCCAATGTTCTTAGCGTCCAAAGTGAAAACGGCGATGTTGAAATAACATTTGAGCAGTAGTGGCGCGAAATATAGGTTCTATCGTCCACCGGATACAAAAAGCACAGGATATGGATTGCACAAATTCATACCACGTGCTTTTTTGTTAATCTGGAGTTTATACTTTATTAAGATTTTCTTTAGCTTTACTTCAAAAAACTATCACATTTAATGAATATACTAGAACCAAGAAATAAACGACACCATTTGCTAAAATAAAGGAGAAAATTATGAAAACTGTTGGATATTACGAAAATAAAATATTACTTACAAAAGACGAATACGCTATAACATGCGCACTTCTCGGCGGACACATGCAGGAGGATGTTTACTGCGAAGACGGCGACTACGGAATTTTCGACACATACTTCTTTCCTTCGGCAAAACCTTCCTCAGAACAAACCACTGAAATATTAAGACTGCGCACATACGAGCCAAACGCAGAGGCACACAGTCGAGTGAATCTTGAGCTTATCACCAAGAGTGGCGATTTTTATAAAAAGAACACCTGTTCTCTTCCTTACTACCAAGCGATGGAATTTGTAAATTATTCGCAAACCCCCTCGTGTTGTTCAGAGGAAAACCAAGCCTGCGTCGATGAAATCGCAAACTTCCTTGCGACAAACAGCGTTAAACACGGAATGTACACCAGCCTTAAACGGCGCGCATACAACTGCGAAAAGGATGGGCTGAGAGTAAGCTTTGACACGGACATCCTGCTAAGAAAGGTGGATGTTAATCTATATTCGGGAGACTACGGAATGCCCGTCATAGACGACGATTGCTATGTCATGACTATTAAGTATAATACCCAGCTTCCTCTTTGGTTTTCTCAGGTTCTTCTCACGCTGAGCACACTAAAAACGAAGCTTTCAAGATATGCCAGAAGATATTCAAACTCACTTAAAAATCCCGTATAGACCGCGAGTACTCCTGAATGTGAAACAAAAAAAGCCCGCAAACACAAAAATCCCCCTAGTTTTTAGAGTGACTTTGTGTTTGCGGGCTTTATTGACACCCCGGCCTTATTTTTTGTTAGGATATATTATAGCATATTACGAAAAGAAATTTGTGATGGAGAAGCCATCGGGCATTGGTAGCGTTAACATGTATACAGTTGCTATCAAGAAGCACACAAGTGAAAAAGCTACAACGATGTATCTGTTGTTCTTGCTCTTCAAACTGCTCGCAATACCGAGTAAGAACAACACAACGCTGTAGATAACAGAAACGAGTCCAAATTCATCTCCGTGTTGGTTTGCAAGTTTTCCTGTCTCAAGCTTTGCGTTTGATTGCTCAAGTAAATCAAGTGCATTGGTGAAGTAATGTTGGCTAAATTCCTCATCCGCAAACGGAGTTACAAGCGCCTCTTCCTTTTGCATCCAATCTGTCACAACTTGGTCAACGTCCTCACTCTCACCAAACGTCCAACCAATCTGCTGTGCCATTTCATCTGTAAGGTTTTCATTTAGCTTAAAATAGATTTTGTAGTTAATCAGGGAAATAGCGTCTTCATCCGGAACGGCTGCATCTTGCTCAAAGAGCAACTCCGACTGCAATTCGCTAATCTCATTCCAAAGCAACATGTCCTGCATCTGAGCTTGAACGGCTGCATTATACTCTGAGTTCCCCTCCGATGCTATATTGTTACTTTCAGTGTAGTTTGTCGCCTGATTTCCACCGTGCAGCGCACTCATCCAAGACGCCCACGCCATTACAATTGCAGTAACTCCGAGCATAACTACAATAACAATCTCGACAATTCTCTCAGTATCTCTTTGCTTTTTTAGTTCCATTTTTTATCCTCTCTAAGTTAAAATTATTAACCCGTACATTTTTCGCCGAAACGGGTTATTCTCCTTAATAATACTATTATATTTATATAGCGGTGTCAACAATTCATTTCTATTATTTTCTTAATTTTGTTTACATACCTCGTGGACGCATACATTCACATGAGACATTCTTCCTCTGAGCCAAGTCGGCAAGAGATTGAAATTTATTTATTATTGCTTTATAATAATATAGATAACTTTTTAGGGAGATTAACTATAGCTAAGCAGATAATAACGGCAGTGAGTGTGAGAAAAATAAGCATTAAAGGAACGACGCTCCTCTACACACTCACCAGAAAACGCATTAAAAATGTATATATCAGAGTGAAACCGGACGGAATAGTGTACGTCTCGGCAGATATTCACACGCCTTTATATCGAGTGGACGAAATTGTGCGCGAAAACAGCGATTTTATTCTGAGTGCACTTGAAAAGGTCAAACTCAAAAACACCGATCCTATAGAGTATAATACGGGCGAGATTTTCTACCTGCTCGGAAAACGGCTGACGCTCTTTGTAAAAAAGACCACCTCTCCTCATGCATTTGTACTTGAAGATGTTCTGTTTTTAAACGTTAAAGACCCTGATGACTACAAAGAAAAATCGCGAATTATTAGCAAATTTTATGACGAAAACTGCCAAAACACCTTTGAGCGAATAGTTAGAAAAATTCACCCGCTCTTTGCAAAGCATGGCGTTGAATACCCGATTTTGAAACTGCGCACCATGAAAAGTCGTTGGGGTTCATGTATGCCTGCAAAGCACCAAATCACTCTAAACAAGCGACTGATTGAGGCACCGCTTGTCTGCATCGAATACGTAATTTTGCATGAATATTGCCACTTTATTTTTGCAGACCACTCAAAAAACTTTTATGCGTTGTTGGCAACTTACCTTCCCGAATATAAGTCAATAAAAAAACTTTTAAACAGCTTTAAATCTTAATCCGGCCGGAGATCATCCCTAAACGCACTTTTCGCTGCTGATCTTGAAAGGTTATAACTGCGCCAATCATCACTTAGTGCCATCTGAGCTTCCCACGAAGAGACACCCTCATATTCTGGGTTTTCCTGCATAAAGGGAGCACATGCATCAAGGCTAAGCGTCGTAATGTATGCGTAATCAGGATCTTCCATCTGGAGATTACTTTTGGCGATGAAGGCATCTGGTTTAAAATACCCAAGACATATAATGGACAGCGCGCAGAGCATTATTAGCGATTTTAATACATTAATTTTTTCTGTGAACACCCTAACGGCGCAGATAACTACCGCCCCA
>CAYJIQ010000006.1:10211-10546 GCA_964370275.1 uncultured Christensenellaceae bacterium | reverse complement strand
CAAGCTCGTAATCGAGCATCCTCATAAATGCACATACCAATAGCAATAAAACGCCCGCATGCAATACCATTATCACGATTTTCAAGTTCAAATTCATTTCGCATATTTTAACAGCGAACATCGCAAGCGCAAATACGATTATCGAAATTAGAGTAAGTTCAAAAAATCCCTCTCTTGCTGCATCCGAATACCATTTATCCGACTCAGATACAAGCCTCAATACTGCAAAGATTATTATCGGTACGGCTGTAAAATACGATATTATCGTAACGGGAAGAGGAGATATCTTTTTTTTCGCTTTAGTTTTAGTCGAGATATCTTTACCTCTCTTTTCG
>CAYJIQ010000006.1:0-10201 GCA_964370275.1 uncultured Christensenellaceae bacterium | reverse complement strand
AAACTGCTCATCAAAAAGCACCCGACAATAATCATAATAATTTTGTACACGGTGTCCGAAAAATTTGCACCTGTAAACCCGCCTAAAAACCTCGCAAAGTCCTCGTCCGCAGTCGCAAGAAGCCCCGAAACCAAAACGAGCATATAAAACCCAACACCAATCCCCAATAGTATTCCCTTGTTTTTTCTCTCTTTTTTCCCGAAAATCATACCTAGAGGTGCAATTAAGTGTGCAAAAGGATATGCAAATGCCACGACAAATCCGTAACCGCACACATTAAACTTTATCATAAACCCACCGGCAACATGGAGTGCCAATGCCAGAATACACAAGCATGCATTAAAAAAAAGCATCAATTCGTTGTCCGTGTATACAAAAGTCAGCGCCGCCGGCATCGCAACGGCAAAGTAGCATAAGTTATATCCTCGAAACATGTTTCTAAAGACGCCGGGCTCAAGCAAAAACACACTGACATAAAACGCAACAACGCAGAGCGGGACGTTCACCCCGGCAACTACATTTCCAAACACAGTGTCGTATCCGAGCAATATCGCGGCAAGAGAAAAACACACTGAAGCTAAAACAAACCTCCACTTTTCAAGCTTGGGATGTTCCTTTTGCTTTTTTTCCTCAACACACACTTGAGCCACACCATATCCATTATAAAACTCCATACTTACCTCCAATAACAATAAACTTCTCTTTCTTTCCTCCGGTTCATAACAACAATATCACCATTTACCACGCATGTCAATATTTATTTATTGTTAATCAATAATTAAATATTGTTTTTCGAACTTTGTGCAGTAATAAAATTATAATTTGCCTAGTATGATAATTTGTAATTTTTTTTATAATTTTATATAAATTTCGTGAATTATTCCTTGAAATATGTTATAATAAATAAAACTAATGAGTGCGCATATAAAGGGAGGATATTTTCGTGAATATTTCGTCATCACTGCTTGGAATAATAATTTTTATTTTCCTATATTTAATCATTGCGGAAGTGTTTACCGTGCTTTTTAGATTAATGGGAATGCCCACAAGAAAAGCTCGCTTTCAAGTTATTTCACTAATGACAAACAGCGGATATACAACGGACGAAAGCGAAATCATTGTCAATTCCAAAAAAAGACGAAAGCTCGCGATGGCTACGATGCTATTTGGCTATACATTTACAGTTACAGCTGTTTCCACACTCGTAAACCTGATCTCAACACTTTTTGCCGCTCAGTCACATAATTTTTTGTTGACGCTCACATACATAACCTCAGCTCTGTTGATAATTTTCGTGGTACATAAGCTTAAATTCATAAGGCGAGGTTTTGACAACCTTATAATAAAACTCGGAAACAAGTATATTTTTGACAGTACTCAAAACCAAATCGATATACTAGATGTCGTGAAAAGTTCGGTCGTCGCAGAGGTGAGAGTTTCCTCGCACCTTCCCCCAAGTCTTGAAGGAAAAACCGTGCTTGAAGCGGGAATAAGAAAGGACTACGGAATCCAGGTTTTAGCCATCATCAAGCAGGGAACTTCGATTTCCTCAGTATCTCCCGGCGATTATATCGAAAAAACGGACAAAGTTATTCTCTTTGGAGAACTCACCGAAATTTGCAGGCTATTTGAAATTAAGATAAATTAAATTCAGTCCATTGACAAAAGGCACTTAATGTCTGTATAATTGCGTAGAGGTATATTTCCGCAATGAGGTGAAGGTTTGGAAGATACGCAAAGGATTTTGCAAAGAGCGTTGCAAAACGGAAGCAAAGTAAGGATTATATACGAAAGCGACGGTAAATTTAGCGAACGAACTATAAAACCGGAACGAGTTAATGAGGATAAAGTTTCGGGATATTGCTATATGAGAAAGAAAAAAAGAACATTTGCTGTGTCAAAAATATTAGCTGTAAGTATAATATAGATTCTCAGCGAAAGGAAAGTGTAAAATGGAAGAGAATATTGACATAAATAAGCTTGAAGAGAATATACGAGAGGCTCGAGCAAGACTAGAAGCTTCCGCAGCTAAAGTCATGGACGAAGGTAAATCTCTCGGTGAAGACGAAAATGTTTTAAGACAAAGCAGATATCTCGACGAACTCATTTTGACCGAACAGCATTTAAGGATGGCACAAAACGCACAGCGAGATGACATCAATGAGTAAGTGCAGGAGAAAATAATGAGCTATATCGCGATAAACGATGTTAAACTATTTGGAATATTCGGTGTTCTCAAAGACCCTGTAAGGCTTGTAGACCTAAGTGGCACAGTTGTATATGCAAACGACGCTATGGCAACACAGTTTGGCAACACCATTGGAAAAAATTGCGACTCTATATTTGATTCACCGACTAAGAGCCGTGATTATTTTTATAATGCAAAGGAATTTAAAAGCACAATCCTCGAGCGAAAAGCTAGGGGCAAAACCTACTCTGTAAGTTCCGCTCCATACGTGGATGACGACGGGAACATCACAGCTCACCTAGAGATTTTTAGAGATATAACCGACTACATAAGCGTAAGAGACAGACTTTTAAGCTCAAACATTCAGATGGTAAAAAGCATGCAGCTTGCTAGGCGTATGCAGACAACACTAATGAATACTCCGATGCCCTCTGTGTCGGGCTATAAATTTTCTTCGATGTATGAACCATGCGACGCTGTTGGCGGCGATATTTTCGACTGCGTAATGCCCGACAACGAAACTGTCATTTTGTATGTTGCAGATGTGAGCGGACACGGCATAACAGCCGCAATGTCTACGGTCTTTTTAAAGAGAGAAGTTCGCACCATGTGCCTATATAATTACCCCCTTCACGACCTCGTATACAGAGTTCAACGTTCGTTTCTTGAGACAAACGCAGACTCCACTTTATATCTGACACTCTTTGCAGTAAAACTTAATCTTCGCTCAGGTAAGTTTGAATATGTAAATGCAGGACATACCGTCTCCCCTCTTCACATAAAAGATTGTGTTGCACACGAAATATATGCACCGGGAGCGCCCATTTCAACGTGGTTTGACACACCTGAATTCGGATTTGGCTCGGATATTCTTGCACCGGGAGACAAACTCTTTTTATTCACAGACGGAATAGACAATGCAAAGTTTGACGAACAGACAACGCTTGCGGGATTATGTTCATCAAAAATCCCCGCAGATGAGCTGTTTTCCCAGATAAAGCAAGCAAACAGGGGAAATCCCGACGACCTAGCTCTTCTTCTTTGTGAAAGAGAATGTGTCGAGATAATGCCCACCAAATAATAACATTAGGAGAATGACTATCTTGAAAGTATTTGCATCTGTTCATAAAGGCGACAAAACAGTGCGCCGCACAAACTTTGTAAGCAACGAAGAAGATTTTTCGCTCGCAATTAATGAATGTCTCAGCCAAATATACAAGGAGCTTGACATCTCTGAACCCGTATGGCTAAAAAAACATGCAAGAGAGCTCTCGAGATTCCGCAGGACAAAATTTCGCCCCGATGATTTTATGGACTACGTGAACTTTGACTTTTTAGAGATAGAAGTTCAGCATGAAACGCCTTAGCGTAGCTTGACGCTTATTTCACCCGAGCTTATTGTTTGCCGTGTTCCATCAGGAAATTCTACTACAAGGTTTGCATCGTCGTTTATATCCACGGCGTACCCCTCCCTCGCGTCGCTAAGCACAATATTGCGTCCGATAACACAGGAAAGTTTCCTGTATTCTTCTAAAAATTCCCTACCCTCAAGATTTTTATAAATCACCCAAAATTCATTTAAAACCTCTGCAACCAATAAATTCACGTCTATTTGTGCACCGCAAAGTTTTAGGCTTGATGCAATATCTTCAATTTCGCTTGGAAACTCTTCTGTGTTCACGTTGATTCCAATGCCCGAGATTATAAACATAGACCTCGTTTCAAGCTCATACGATGCCTCTGATAGAATACCGCATATTTTTTTCCCTTCGCAAAAAACGTCGTTTACCCACTTTATCTCAGGATTTAGCGAGGTAAGTTTTTTTATTGAACGGCAGACGGCCACCGCACTTGCAACGGTGATTAACACCGCGTGAGACATGTCTATTGTCGGGCGAAGAAGTATACTAAAATACACTCCCCCTTTTGGCGAGTGAAACTTTCTTCCAAGCCTGCCCTTTCCTCCGGTTTGGCTTGCCGACACTACAACTTGCCCTTCAGAGCCGCCGTTTCTGGCAATTTCCTTTAGACAGTCGTTTGTAGAGCTAACTGAGTTTTTGACTTCGATTTTGTAAAAATCATCTTTGAGATTTTCCTTGATTTTTACCGGAGAAAGTGCATTTTCCAGTTTTTCAAGCACGTATCCCTCGGAGTGCTTTGAGCTTATAACATGCCCTTGTTGTCTCAAGCTGGCAATATTTTTTGAAACCGCCTGTCTTGAAATTCCCAGCACTCCCGCTATATATTCCCCTGAAACACTACCATTTGCACCTTCGAGTAGCTTTAAAACCTCGTATTTCACTGTTAATCCTTTCTTACAAGAGTAACCGCATATTTATGAAGCTGGTCACAAGGGTTCATCTTTCGCTTAAACCTGCGCAGCCCCTCAAGACCGATGTCCTCTTCTAAATTTACATGTTTTAAATCCGCAAAATTTCGCTTTACAAACTCTATAAAACTAAAAATTGAAAGTCCTGTTATCGGTTTTGACTCTTTGTGAAAGTTAATAGCTCCACATCCGCACGAGCAGGGCATCCTTGTTCCTATTAAGAAGCTACATGGCACTCCATCCACCGTTACAACCCCACCGACCGCATCGACCTGCGAATATAGCTCTACAACCTCATATGTTGTCTTCTTTTCACAACCGAATAAGCACATCGCACAGTCTCTGCCCTCACACCATCCCTCGATTACATCCTTACACATATGGACATTTTCTGCAGTCAAGTCGTGATATTCATATCTCCCATCATAATTCGTTACAAATTTATCTAGGTCGTATCTTTTTTTTCTGTTAATCCTGCCCGCCAAGTTGATAAACTCCTCTGTCAGATAAAGATAGTCCGACTCATCTACATCATACCTTGACGAAACTTCATATCCCTTTAGCTCATCAAACTTACCAAGCATACTTTTTGGAGTATATGTAAGTGTGAGCTTTCCTTCTCTTTCAAAGCAGTCAAAAAGACCGTCTACAACTGTTTGAAAATCTCCCTCGCCATCGGGGCTTATCGGGCAGTTAATCTCACAAGAACCGTGTTGGTTTATCCCATATAGACATAAAAATCCGGCATATTCGGCAAACCTTGATTTTAAAACCGGCGCAAACGAAGCAAGTTCAACAAAAGTTTGTGCAGGATAGCACGATGAAACGGTATATTTTTCTATAGTATCTTTATGTCCTAAATTTAATTCTTTAAAATTCTCTCTACTGAGCATGCAAACCTCCAAATGGGATGTCTAAATACATTCCTATGATATTTTATACCATATTGGAACAATTTTAAAGCTTTTTATTAAAAATAGTTAAATTATACTCGCCCACTTGAGCAAAAAAACAAAAACGCTGTTTTACGAATAATTTAAACATTGTGTGAATTTAGGTTTTTTTTACCGAAAATTCGCATAATCCGTCTATAAATACTTGACATTTACCACCATATGTCGTATCTTATTAGTAGTATGCTTACCATAGAGAGACTTTGCAAAGTATACTTTGCAAGTTGCTTTTACGGTGATGCAAGATTTTGCGAAGAGTAATGGGTTCTTACAACAATATCTTGTGGCATAACTACAATGTACAGCCCGAGTATTATGCGGGTAAATAACGGATTGGTTGATTAAATGGCGGTTATGACGACGGTGCTTGAGTTTGGCACATCAAACATAATATGTATTTCGGAAGTTGCACAAGGCGGCTTACTTCCGGCTACCTCTCATGTCCAATACGAAGGCATGACTGAGGGTCGTTTTATTAATTCATCCGAACTTTCAAGAAAGATTACAGACCTTATTGCCAACGTTGAAAAGCATACGGGCAAGATGGTCAGGGGCGCATATGTCGGAGTCCCCGGTTCAGCTTCTAAAGTAACGCTACTCTATGACACTGTAGACGTTATCGGAGGAAGAGTGGGCAAGGGCGACATGAACGCAGTTATTGCAAACTTAGCTGAACAAAAAGAGCAGGGATACACTCTGATTGCCAGCAAGCCGGCGTACTTCCTAGACGAGTATGACGAGGTTTACATCGACCCTCCGGTTGGCATTTCAGCCCAAGAGGTAATGGTTTGCCAGAGCAACATATATGTAAAAAGCTCATTTTACGATGCTGTAACAAGAGTATTGGGTTCACACAGAATTCGTCTTCTTGGCATGTTGAGCGAAATGGAAAGTGTTGCAATGCACTACATTCCCCAAGATGTCCGAGACGAAGGTGCAATAATCCTCGACTTTGGATACAGAGAGATTAACGTTGGTGTAGTTTTCGGAGATGCAATTTTAGCTAATGAGACAATCCCAAGAGGCTCAAGAGAGATTTCAAAGTCGATTGCAGGCTCATTTAGGATAACCGAAGAGCTCGCTGACAGCCTTAAAAAGGCACATGTGTTCGGACTTGCTCACGACGACAATGACATATCATTTGTTCGTAGTCCCGAGGGAAAAATGCTTCCGTATCACGCAAAAAATGCTCAGGAGCTAATCGAAAGAAAGCTCTGTGCAATGATAAGAGAAGTTGACATGAAACTTCGTGAAATGAGAAACATTGTTTCGCCTGATATGCCTGTTTTCCTATGCGGAGCAGGAATTGCTATGACAGGAGTCACAAACTTTTTAAGCAATATCATGAGACGGAACGTTACGGAGATTGTAAGCGGGGGCACAAAAACGCTTCCAACAATTTACAACACCTCCGTCGCATTACTTGACAATGCGGTAAATACCGTTTATGATTTAGAAGTAAACAGTGCTAATAGTAACTCGAATGCAAAGGGATCTTTCTTCGGGTTTTCAAAAAAATGAAAAATTAGGGCAGGAGGGCGTTTTTTATGCCAATGGAGTTCGATTTAGGAACAGATAATTTCGCTAAGATAAAGGTGATCGGTGTCGGTGGCGGTGGCGGCAACGCTGTAAACCGTATGTTGGAGTACGGCTTACAAGGTGCGGACTTTATTATCGTAAACACGGATAAACAGGCGCTTTGCAGAAGCCCTATTCCATTTAAAATTCAAATAGGCGAAAAGGTAACTAAAGGTCTCGGTTCAGGCGGCAAACCCGAAATGGGTAAGAAATCTGCTGAGGAAAGTTACGATGAACTTGAACAATCTATAAAAGGCGCTGACCTTGTATTTATTGCTGCAGGTCTTGGCGGCGGTACGGGCACGGGTGCTGCTCCTATTGTTGCACAAATTGCAAAGGACATGGGAGTACTCACTATCGGTTTTGTTACAATGCCTTTCTGGTTTGAAGGACAACCTCGTATGCGCGTTGCGGAACAGGGATTTGACCAGATGAAAGAAGCCGTTGATAGTATCATAAGAATCCCTAATGACAAACTCCTTGAAACAGTAGGCAAGAGCACTCCTTTAAGAGACAGCTTTAAGCTTGCTGATGATGCTCTTAGACAGGGTGTTCAAGGGCTTACAGACCTTATAGCAAAACCCGCCATCATCAACCTTGACTTCGCAGATGTTCGCACAGTCATGAAGGACAGCGGAACAGCACACATGGGTATCGGTGTCGGATACGGCGACACAAAGGTGATAGACGCAGCTCAACAGGCTATCATGAGCCCGCTGCTTGAAACGAGCATTCAGGGTGCAAAGGGAATTGTATTTAACATTACAGGCGATCCAACATTCTCTCTAACAGAGATGCAGTTGCTATGACAAGAGATGCTGCAGACCCACAGGCGGATATTTTTGTCGGTGCAGATGTTGACGAAACTCTTGAAGACGAAGTAAGGATTACGGTTATCGCAACCGGATTTGGCGGAGACCACTCCCCCATCAAAAAAGAAACCCTCGCAAAGAAGGTAATAGAAGAGAACATTGCAAACTTCGGTTCAATGAATATTGAAGACGACGGCGAGATAGATTCTTTTGAAGAGGATGCCGAACCCGAAATCCCAATTTTCATCAGAAAAACGCCAAAAAGAGCAAGAAGAGACTAAATTCATTAGCGCAGGCGGATGATTACACATTTCTATCCTTAGCGCGTCGTAGATCAAGCCCAGAGACACATAAATCCCTCTAAAATAACTAGAGGGATTTTTTTATTGTATTAAAAAGCCGGCTACACGATAAGTGATGCCGGCTTTGTCAATTTTTTCAATTACTCCTCGGGTTGCTCAGTTGGCTCACTCGTCGGTTCCTCTGTTGGCTCGCTTGTCGGCTCACTCGTCGGTTCACTTGTTGGCTCGCTTGTCGGCGACTCCGGTGCAGAACCCGTTGGGGTTGGTGATAAGGATGGAGACGCTGATGGCCCTACCGAATATTCACCGGGGAATGCTCTATAGTCGTCCGTGTATGCAAGTTCTCTATTTACCTCTTCGCCTGTCTCTTTGTCGATATATATTTTATAAACCGCAACGACGAGTCCCTCTTTTCTCGGTTTCGTTTCAACTGCTTCCGCACCCGGTTCCATCGATTCATCCACCACAGTAACTGCGGGGTCGGGTTCAACTGTCTCTACAATCTCCGATTCAAATTCATAGTAGTAATCCTGCGGAGGCCCATAGATGTCCACTGTTATCTTTCTATCATCCTCTGCATCCGTCGTTACAAGAACTGTTATAGGATAGTCGTATGGATTTGCGAATATGAAGTCGGGTCCGCCTGTTGATATTGTTGCATCAAGTCCCGCATCCACATATGCAAGTGGCCAAGAGTGGTGCGCACGCTGTACAATCTGAAGTCCTGCTTCAAGACAAGCCACATAGAGCGTTGTCGATGTTTGGCAAATTCCTCCGCCCGGATCGTCTACGTACGCTCCGTTTACTATACCCGCAGCACTTCCCCATCCAAGTTCAGTCGTCCTGGGTCCCGCAGCTTCGTTTATCGACCACTCTTCTCCCGGTTGTAATACAATTCCGTTCACTACTGTAGCCATCTTCCAGACATTATAGCGCCTTCCTGCATTAGAACTTTCAAAGTGAGTGGTGAAACTGCCGATTAGCTCTGAGTTTGCTTTTAACGTCTCAATTGTTACTTCGGGGAATGTTTCTATTATCGGTGCATTGATCGGTTCTGAGTATTCACCTGTCGGCACCATTTGCATTACCATTTCTTTTAAGGCTACAATATCTATATCGTAACCCGGCAACTCTTCGATAAAGTTAAGTTCTCCCTCAGTAGTCAAGACGTCGTGATCTTCGTTTACAGCATCAAGCGGATCCTCTACATTTTCTGTAATAACTTCAACCTGTGCATCCGTTGCCTCTACTCTTGCGATATTCGCAAACTCCGCTAATGTTGCATCGAGCGCAGCTTCGTCGTGAACAAAACCGACCGAAATATCTACAGGAGTGCTACTGTCGTTATAAGATATTGCTTGTTTTAGAGCTGTGTCATAGTCAGGTGCGTATCCAAGTGCTTCAAGTGTTAATATATAGTCAAACGTGTGAGTTTCTTGGGTTTCTTCTTCCTTAATCTCAACACTTTCATTCGACTGTGACGACATCGCCGCCATGTCAACATCTTCAATAGAATCAGGACCTGTCTCCCCCGACAAATCTATCTCCGATATGGTATCACTTGTTGCACTTGAAATAACAGTACCCACCTCAACAACAGGCGTTTGAACATAAACCCCTTCGTTGCTTTCAACAACATTTGATTGTAGCAACGCAAGCGCTTGGTCATAGTTTAGCCCGGACAAATCCTGCCCGTTTACCATTACTCCGTCGGCTATCGTTGCTTCGGGGTCTACCGTAGTAGGCACCTGTCCGTCCGAGCTAATTACAATAATTCCGATTACCGAACCTACGATCACTATCGCCGATATCACCATTATAATTAATCGTCTTTTTGCTATTTCACGCTGCATATATCTACTTCTTGACGTCGTCACTATTTCCCTCTTATCCCGCAAAATGCGCACATATTTCTAAACTTAATTACACCACAAAAGAGCGCAAAATACATACAGTTTACAAAAACTTTTCATGACTTTCATCCTGAGAAAGCTTGTATCCCAGAACATAAAGGCTGTCGTTTAAGTGTATATTTTCAA
>CAYJIQ010000005.1:18333-18641 GCA_964370275.1 uncultured Christensenellaceae bacterium | reverse complement strand
TGTTATTGGTGGCAGGTGTTCGGGAAAACTCGAGTATGTTTTAAGCTTGGGGTACAAACCGAGCGATATTTCAACCACAATTTGCAACGACAAACCCGTTTTATATCACCTTGAAAAAGCGACCTTTCCTGTCGAAGAAAATCTGCTGCTTGAAAAAGATGTGGTTATCTGCGATGAAGTCGGATGCGGACTCGTTCCTGCAGACGAACAAGCAATTATCAGAAGAGAGGAGATATCTCGGCTTACCGTAAACCTTGCAAAGCACGCTCATAGCGTCGTTAGGATTATTGCCGGAATACCTGTGAAGT
>CAYJIQ010000005.1:0-18323 GCA_964370275.1 uncultured Christensenellaceae bacterium | reverse complement strand
AAAATGAAAATCACACTGTTGCGACATGCCATGACGGAAGGAAACAGCAAAAAACAGTATATCGGGCGCACAGACGAGGACATTTTGCAAGCTCCGAAATGCGTAAGCGAAGAGGGCGGAGTTTTATACGTAACGCCGCTTAAGCGCACATCACAGACAGCGCGTGCTATGTTCCCCAACAAGAAACCAGTGGTAGTAAGTGCGCTGGCAGAGATGGACTTTGGCGATTTCGAGGGAAAGAGTTATGTCGACATGGAATATAACAAGCCATACCGAGCGTGGGTTGATGGCGGTTGTATAGACACTTGCCCCGGAGGAGAAGCAAGAGACGAGTTTATCTCTCGAGTAAAAAAAGGATTTTTGGAGGTTGTACACTCCTCGGACGAAGACTTGATTTTTGTGTTGCACGGCGGAGTAATTATGGCAATTATGTACAGTTTTTTTCCTTCAAACGATTACTTTGCGTGGAGGTGTGAGAACTGCTCGGGATATGAATTTGAATTTGAAAACAGCTTGAAGATAACGAACGTGGTGGAGGTGAAGGCGTGAATATAATCGTATGTGGGGTAGCAATAGGCTTTTTGCTCGACTTGCTTATCGGAGATCCCGAATGGTTGCCGCATCCCGTGGTTGCTATAGGCCGGCTTATAAGCGCACTTGAAAGACGTTTAATTAAAAGCAAGAATAAGGTTGTTGCGGGCGGGGTTATGGTGTGCCTAGTCTGCGTGATAAGCTTTCTCACTCCCCTTTTGATTCTCCTCCTCGCATATCTCATTTCACCCTGGCTGTGCCTTGGGATAAATGCGTTAATGTGCTTTCAGATTTTCGCCACTAAATGCCTGGCAGTGTCCGCCAATCGCGTCAAAACCGAACTTTGTGTGGGCGTGCAAAAAGGAAGAGATGCTGTGGCAATGATTGTTGGTCGCGACACATCCCAGCTCACCTCCGAGGGAATAATAAAGGCAACGGTGGAAACTGTTGCAGAAAACACTACCGACGGCGTGGTAGCGCCCATGATATTCATGGCAATCGGTGGTGCCCCGCTCGGATTTTTGTACAAGGCAATAAATACGATGGACAGTATGGTCGGATATAAAAACGATAAATATCTCGACTTTGGAAGGATTGCCGCAAAGACAGACGATGTTGCAAACTACATCCCCTCAAGAATTGCCGCTTTGCTAATGATACCGGCATCACTTTTTGCAAAGCTGGACGTTAAGGGTGCACTGCAAATTTGGAAAAGGGACAGGAGAAAACACGCCAGCCCAAATTCTGCGCAGACGGAGGCTGTGTGCGCGGGTGCGCTCGGTGTAGCTCTTGCCGGAGATGCTGTGTATTTTGGAAAGCTGTATAAGAAACAGTATATTGGCGACGCAAAGCGGGATATAGAAGCGGCTGACATCGGCAGAGCAAACTCACTTTTGTATGCAACGGCAGTTATAGGCATGTTTGTTGTTCTGGCAACATGGGCCGGAATATTTATTTTGACATAGGAGAATTATATGAAACTTGTGCACGGAGGAGACACCGAGGGATACAGGGCGCTTTATGGCAGAGAACCTGTGGATTTTTCCGCTAATGTCTCTGTGATGGGACTGCCGGCCTCAGTGAGAGAGGCGATAATAAGTTCGCTTGACCATGCGGACAGATATCCCGACCCGCTTTGTAGGGAACTTAGGTCGGCAATTGCAAATGTCGAGGGTGTTCCAAAGGGGTTCATCATGTGCGGAAATGGCGCTTCGGACGTTATATACAGGTTGGTAATCGGCAGGTGTCCTAAAAACGCCCTGGTAACAGCGCCGACTTTTGCCGGATACGAAGAAGCTCTCGATGTTGTGAAGTGCAGGGTAAAAAGACACTTTCTCTACGAAGAAAACATCTTTGACATAACACCCTCTATCTTAAATGACATAAAAGAAGACACGGACATGGTTTTTATATGTAACCCAAACAACCCGACAGGCAGAACAGTCGAGCGCGCTCTGTTGGCAAAGATACTTACAAAGTGCGAACAGACAAATACCTTGATGGTGGTGGACGAGTGTTTTATAGAATTTTTGCAAGACGGCGATGACTTTAGCATGAAAAGTTTCTTGCAAAGCAAAAACTTGTTTATTGTAAAGGCTTTTACAAAACAATTCGCCATGGCAGGGGTGAGGCTTGGATATGCACTCACTTCAAACAAGACGCTCATAGACGCGGCAATGAAGGCAGGTCAGGCTTGGAGTGTCTCATATCCTGCGCAACAAGCGGGAATTGCTGCACTAAATGAGCGAGAATATTTAGATGAGCTAAAGAAAAACACCGAGATGTGGAAGCGCGAGCTTATCGAAGTGCTTAGCAAAGAGCAGATGAAAATAATCGGTCACGATGCAAACTACATCTTTTTTAAAACAGACATAGAAAATTTTTGGGATAAGTTGGCAAACATAGGAGTTCTTGTTAGGTCTTGCGAAAATTATCACGGGCTCCATGAAAACCACTACAGAGTTGCGGTAAGAAACAGTGAAGATATCAATACTTTAAAAAATGCGTTGGCACAGATAGGCAGGTGAGTATATTATGAAGGCAAAGACGATTATGATACAGGGAACGATGTCAAACTCGGGAAAGAGCCTGGTTGTTGGCGGATTGTGCCGAATATTTAAGCAGGATGGGCATAAAGTCGCACCATTTAAGAGTCAAAACATGGCGCTAAACAGTTTTATTACCGAGGAAGGCATGGAGATGGGACGGGCACAGGTGGTGCAGGCGGAAGCCGCCGGAGTTGCGCCGCATGTGGATATGAATCCCATATTGCTAAAACCAACCAGCGACTGCGGAAGCCAAGTTATTGTAAACGGCAAGTCGATGGGAAACATGAGAGCAGCGGAATATTTTGCATACAAAAGAAAGCTAATTCCCGAAATAATGAGCGCGTTTAACAATTTATCGGAAGAATATGATATAATTGCCATCGAGGGTGCGGGAAGCCCTGCTGAAATTAACCTCAAGCAGGAGGATATTGTCAACATGGGCATGGCAAAGATGGCGGATGCACCTGTGTTGCTCGTTGGTGACATAGACCGAGGCGGTGTTTTTGCTAGCTTATACGGAACTGTTGCACTGCTTGAACCCGAGGAGCGAGAGAGAATAAAAGGGATAATAATTAATAAATTTCGAGGTGACGTTGAAATATTAAAACCCGGACTGAAGATGCTTGAGGAACTCACAGGCATACCGGTTGTAGGAGTTATTCCATATGCTCACCTTGACATAGACGACGAGGACAGCCTTAGCGAACGGATAGTGAGCAAAGCTTCGGGCGCACCAGTGGATATAGCGGTAATAAGACTCCCCAGAATGTCCAATTTCACAGACTTTGGCGTGTTTGAACACATAGAGCAGGTGGGGATTCGCTACGTTCAAAAGGTCGCGGATTTAGGACAGCCCGATCTCATCATCCTGCCCGGAACAAAAAATACTATGGGCGATTTGAAATGGCTTCGCGAAAGCGGCATCGAGGCCGAGATAAAAAAATATGTAGCTTCGGGAAATTTGCTTATCGGCATTTGCGGAGGGTATCAGATGCTCGGGCAAGAACTTTCCGACCCGGAAGAATTTGAGGAAGGCGGGCATATGCAGGGCATGGGAATCTTGCCAACGTCTACAGTATTTGAGGAAAATAAAGTGCGCACACAGGTCACCGGAAGGGTGAAAGATTTAAAAGGTGCATTTTCGTGTTTGAGCGGATGTAAAATTGCAGGTTACGAGATTCACATGGGCAGGACAGCGTCGACAGCGACTGCTTTTTCACAAATTGTGTGTGCCGAAAGCACCTCAGAAGAAGGAGCTGTGCAGGATAACGTGCTTGGAACGTACATCCACGGAATTTTTGACAGCACGGAAGTTTGCACAAAGCTTGTAAAGATGATTCTTGAAAAAAAGGGACTTTTTAATATTGAGATAAGCGACCCGATTGACTATGAGCAATACAAGCAGATTCAGTATGACAAGCTGGCGGATTTGCTCAGAAACGGCCTTGATATGAATAAAATTTATGAAATTCTCGGAGGGTAAGAGATGATACATGTATATTGCGGAGACGGAAAGGGAAAAACGACGGCGGCTATGGGGCTGATTGCGCGTGCGCTTGGGAGAGGCAGAAAGGTTGTGCTGGTACAGTTTTTAAAATCCTGGGAAACGGGAGAGATTCTCTTTCTCGAAAAACAGGATAATATAACGATTTTGCGTAGCAAGGACACGATGAAGTTTACATTTAACATGGACGATAACGAGAAGTTAACAGCGAAACAGGGACATGACAAAATGCTCGAACAGGCACTGCAAATCGATTGTGATCTTTTAGTGCTGGACGAGGTAATGAGCGCATATAACACAAAACTGTTAGATGAAAGTATTGTTAAATCTGCCGTGGAAAATTGGGACAAGGAAAAGGAACTCGTTTTGACAGGAAGGTCACCCGAGGAGTTTTTCGTTTCACATGCGGACTACGTTACCGAGATGAAATGTGTAAAACACCCATACACTCAGGGAACTTTGGCAAGAGAGGGCGTTGAATTTTGAAAATCGAGCATATAAAGCCAGCCGAAATCGAAAAAAGAAGCATGGAGATTATCAAGTGCGAGCTTGGGGAAACGCAATATAGCGGTGTTGAACTTGAAATATTAAAGCGTGTCATTCACACTTCAGCGGACTTTGATTATAAGGAAAACCTAAAATTTTCGGCGGACGGCGCGCAATCGGCGTTGGACGCTATAAAAGAAGGCGCTACCTTTGTTACGGACACAAACATGGCATTTTCAGGAATAAACAAGGGTGCACTTGAAAAACTCGGGTGCTCTGCAAAGTGTTTTATGGCGGATGCAGATGTGGCAAAGCTCGCAGAGGAACACGGAACGACAAGAGCAACAGCGTGTATGATAAAGGCAGCAAACATCGAGGGGAACGTAATTTTTGCCATAGGAAATGCGCCCACTGCCCTGATAGAACTTGACAGATTGATAAAGTCGGGAAAATTGAAACCGACACTCATTATCGGGGTGCCTGTCGGATTTGTAAACGTAGTTGAAAGCAAAGCGTTGACAATGCGTTCCGGTATGCCATATATCGTTTCGCGAGGAAGAAAAGGCGGAAGCAACGTTGCAGCAGCTATATGCAACGCACTTTTGTACTATGCAGGCGGCAGGTAAATTTAGAGGAATCGAGATAACTTATGAGCATTAAAATGATTGGTGTGGACTATAAAACTCTGAATGTATCGGAGCGAGAAAAATATTCGTTTACCAATGTCCACTCAAGCGAGCTTGGGCGCAAACTATGCCAAATATACGGCGCAAGAGGAGTTGTGGTAATATCAACCTGCAATCGAACCGAAATTTGGACGGATGGATTTAAGGGTGATCTTGAACAGGCGTTTTTTGATCTGCGAGAAGAAGATAATCCACGGATTTTTACGCATCGAAGAAGCCGAGAGGCAGTGCATTATCTGTTTGAGCTTGCATGCGGAATGCACTCGCAAATATTTGGCGAAGATCAGATTTTAACACAGGTCAAAAATGCACTTTTCGCCGCAAGAGAGGAAGGGCTGAGCTCTCCCACACTCGAAACGCTGTTTAGACTTGCCATAACCTCTGCAAAGTCGATAAAAACAAATGTTGTATTGACAGACAAAAACGCCTCGATTCCGGGCAGTGCAGTTGAAACCGTGTCTAAGATTTTAGGGAGCTTAGAAGGTAAAAAATGTTTGGTGATCGGCAACGGAGAGATGGGCAAGCTTGCAGCTAGCCTGCTCATTCAAAGAGGGTGTGAGGTGACGGTTACCGTGAGAAGCTATCATAGAGGTGCCGTGATTATCCCCGACCGTTGCAGAGCTGTTATGTACGACGAACGGTATGACATAATCCCGAAAATGGACGTTATATTTAGCGCAACACTAAGCCCACATTATACAGTGAGCGCGCAGATTCTCCGCGAAAAAGGACATAAAGATGGAGCAATTTTCGTCGATTTAGCTCTCCCAAGGGACATAGAAGAGGAAGTTATGAGCATTACAACCCTTCTTGGAATTGATAATTTAGAGGTGAAAAACGAACGAGACGAAGTTGTAATAGGTCATGCTAACGAAATTATTAAAAAGCACGTTGCCGAATTTTACTCATGGTGCACAAAGAGGGATGTGGCAGCAGATGCAAAAATTGTGGGGCGCGTTCTTGGGGACATGTGCAGGCAAAAACTTGGAGTCAACAGCGAATGTATCGACGAGGAGCTTATGAACGCCATCACCGATGCCGTGCAAAAATCGGCAGAAAAACTAGTATTCAGTGCAAAACAGAGCATGGACGAGACTCTTTTTACTGATGCAGTTAGGCAATTTAGAAGGACAGCGGAGGATTTGGTCGTATGAGAAAATTTCCGTTATTCATTGACATCAGCGATAAGAAAATTTTGATCGTGGGAGGCGGAGTTGTTGCCGAGAGGCGTGCACAGACGCTCAGTAAGTTCGGTTGTAAACTCACCATAGTTTCTCCGCATTTCACCGAAGTTTTGCAAGAAATGAAGGATGTTACCCTAATAAAAAGAGAGTACAAAAAAAGTGATTGTGAAAACGCTTTTATGGTGCTCGCGACGACAAACAACAGCGATGTTAACGAACAAGTAGCAAAGGATGCAAAGTTGCTGGGTGCGCTTGCAAATGCCAGCCATGATAAAGATTTATCCGATTTCTACTTCCCCGGGATTGTAACAAAGGGGCAAAACGTAGTGATCGGGGTTACTGCCTCGGGTGAAGATCATAAAAAGGCCGCACAAATTCGCAGAGAAATTGCTCAGCTGATAGACGGAGAAAATTGAAATGAAAAAACTTATTGTGGGGAGCAGAGACAGCAAACTTGCCGTCGCTCAAACTCAAATTGTAATAGATATGATTAAAAAAGCTAACCCAAACACAGAGGTCGAGCTTGTTACACTAAAAACTACCGGGGATTTGATTTTGGACAAAACCCTTGATAAAATTGGCGGAAAGGGACTTTTTGTCAAAGAGCTTGATAGAGCGCTTGAGCTTGGAGAAATAGACGTTGCGGTGCATAGCCTCAAGGACATGCCCGCCGAACAAAACGATGACTTTCCCATCCTTGCAATGTTAAAAAGGCAGGACCCTCGGGACGCAATTGTCTATTCAAAGGGTGGACCGGACGGGTTTGAGAGAAATGTCGGAACTTCGAGTTTAAGAAGGCAACTTCAATTTTCCATGCTATATAATCAGGCTGAATATGCTTTTACACGCGGAAATATTCACACGAGGCTCAAAAAGCTCGACGACGGATTGTGCAGTTGCCTTATCCTCGCTGCCGCAGGGTTGCAACGAGTGAATATGCAGGGCAGGATAGGCAGATATTTGAGTACAGACGAGATGATTCCCTCGGCAGGACAGGGCATTTTAGCGGTTCAGGGAAGAAAAGACATTAAAATTTTAAATTCGTTAAAACATGAATGCACGCAGGTGCAAGCGATGGCGGAGCGTTCCTTTGTGGGAACTCTCGGAGGAGGCTGTTCTGCGCCCGTTGCGGCGTTTGCAGAAATTTGCGGCGAGGAATTAAAACTTAGCGGATTTTTTAGGCATGAACAGACGCAGGAGTGCAGGGTAATGCATACGGTGGGGACGGTAAGTGAAGCCCAAAAATTGGGTGAGACTTTGGCAGAGAGGATAATGAGATGAAGGGCAAAGTTTGGCTTGTAGGCGCAGGACCCGGCGACATTGGGCTCATGACAATAAAAGGAAAACAGGTTCTTGAGCGAGCGGAAGTTATCGTGTACGACGCACTTGTCGGGCGCGGAATTACTTCGATGTTGCCCAAACACGCACAGACAATCTACGTCGGAAAGCAATCGGGAAACCACTCGCTTGCGCAGGACAAAATTAACGAACTTCTACTGGAAAAGGCGCTTGAAGGAAAGCGAGTTGTCCGCCTAAAGGGAGGCGATCCGTTTTTATTTGGAAGAGGCGGAGAAGAGCTTGAACTGCTCGTAAAACACGACATTGAGTTTGAAATAGTGCCGGGCGTAACCTCGGCAATCTCCGTTCCCGCATATGCTGGAATTCCCGTTACACACAGGGAATTTGCATCCGAACTACACATTATAACGGCACACAGAAAGCAGGGCGAGGAAGAAAACATCGACTATGCAAGCCTTGTCGCGCTAAAGAATGCAACACTGGTGTTTCTCATGGGAGTGAGCCGCCTAAAGGAAATATGCGAGGGGCTGATTAGTGCGGGGATGGACGAACGGATGCCCGCGACAATTCTTGAAAAGGGCACTACACATGCGCAAAGACGCGTCGTGGGGAATGTTTCTGACTTACCTCAAAAGGCAAGCGACGCAAACATCGGATTTCCCGGAATTATCATTGTGGGAAGGGTTTGTGCTCTGGCAAACAAATTCCACTGGGCTGAAGATAGGGTTCTTGGCAAAACGCGCGTTATCGTGACAAGACCCAGAGATAAGACCTCTAAAATAACTCAAAAGCTACAAAATCTCGGCACAGAAGTGCTGTGTATTCCCACTATCGAGACCAAACCTTTGGATATCCGTGAACACATATTCCATGCGAAGAATTCAGATATAATACTATTTACAAGTGTAACTGCTGTAGACGTCTTCTTTGATGCGCTAAAGTCGACAAAAACCGACATTCGCAGTCTGGGGCATATTAAATTTGGCGCAGTGGGTCAGGGAACGGCAAAGGCGATTGAAAAGCATGGAGTGCTGGTCGACTTTGTGCCCGGCAAATTTTGTGCACGAGCGCTTGGCAAGGAGCTTGTATTTAAAAAAGATGAAAAGATCTTACTTTTTGTCCCCGTAAATTCACATTCTGAGTGCGAGGTTGAGCTGAAAAATCGGGGTGCGAACCTTACAACAGTGGAGGCATACGAGACTATTGATATTGCGTCCACAGCTATTGACCTTCTGCCGAGTGACTTAGCGGTGTTTACAAGCGCCTCGACTGTGAGAGGATTTTGTAATATTATGGGTGATGTTGCGGGTGTAAAGGCTGTCTGCATCGGCGAACAGACGCAAGAAGAAGCTCAAAAGCGCGGAATGAAAACGTTCGTATCGGAATTTGCGACGATAGACAGTTTGGTGCAAAAGGTTGTTGACGTGGCACATGGAAAAGAGGTATAAAATGATAATAAGATCAAGAAGGTTAAGGGGCAATGAGGCAATAAGAAACATGGTCAGAGAAACTCGCATCAGCGCAGACAGTCTTATTTACCCAATGTTTGTCACCCAAGGGGATGTGGTTGAAGAGATTTCCTCCATGCCGGGTCAATTTAGATATCCGATAAAGGAACTTCCACGAGCGCTCGAAAAAGTTGAAAAGAGCGGCGTCAAAAGCGTCATGTTTTTCGGAATTCCCGACAATAAGGACGAACTTGGGTCGGGTGCATACGCTACAGACGGAGTTATTCAACAGGCTTTGATGCTGGCAAAACGTGAAATGCCCGAAATTTACTACACTACGGACGTTTGTATGTGCGAATACACATCGCACGGACATTGCGGGATATTAACGGGTCATGAAATCTTAAACGACGAAACGCTCGAATATCTGGGTAAGATCGCACTTTCACATGCTCAAGCGGGCGCAGACATGGTTGCTCCCTCCGACATGATGGATGGAAGAGTTCTTGCGATAAGAAACGCGCTTGACGAGGGCGGATATATAAACACTCCTATAATGTCGTATGCGGCGAAATATGCCTCGTCTTTTTACGGTCCGTTTCGAGATGCGGCTAATTCAGCACCGGCTTTTGGAGATAGGCGCGGATATCAGATGGATTATCACAACGCAAAAGAAGGGATTAAAGAAGCGCTTTACGACGTTTCTGAGGGGGCGGATATAATTATGGTAAAGCCCGCACTTTCGTACCTAGATGTGATAACAAGAGTGGCGCAAAGGATAGACCTTCCCGTGTCGGCATACAGCGTAAGCGGTGAATATTCGATGATAAAAGCAGCGGCACAAAAGGGCTATATCGACGAAGAAAAGATGATATGCGAGACGACAGTGAGTATTTACAGAGCCGGGTGCGACATATTACTTACATACTTTGCTCCTGAAATTGCAGGATATATAAAAGAAGGGAAAATAGGATGAGCAAATCACAACAGTTGTTTGAAAGAGCAGTTAGATGTATTCCGGGCGGAGTAAACAGCCCCGTTAGGGCGTTTAGATCTGTCGGATTGACGCCGAGGTTTATCGAGCGTGCACAGGGCGCTTACATATACGATGCGGACGGAAGCGAGTATCTCGACTTTGTCGGTTCGTGGGGGCCTATGCTTCTTGGCCATAACAACGAAGAAATTAGAGAGGCTGTTATAAAAGCGGCTCAAAGCGGACTGAGTTTCGGTGCGGCAACCGAGCCTGAGGTGCGCATGGCAGAACTTATCTGCTCGGTTGTCCCCTCTGTAAAATCCATTCGAATGGTAAATAGCGGAACGGAGGCAGTGATGTCTGCACTTAGAGTTGCTAGGGGGTTCACGGGTAAAGATAAAGTTGTAAAGTTTGAAGGTTGCTATCACGGACACTGCGATGCAATGCTCGTAAAGGCGGGTTCGGGCGTCATGACGCAGGGAGTTCCAGACAGTGCAGGCGTTCCCGTAGGATGTGCTCAAGACACACTCACTGCAACTTATAACGATATTTCAAGCGTAGAAGAACTATTTAGGAGCAATAAAAACGAAATTGCCGCCGTAATTATAGAACCTGTTGCCGCAAATATGGGCGTTGTTTTGCCAAAAGAAGGGTTTTTGAGCGAGCTTAGAAAGCTTTGCACACAAGAGGGTGCACTGCTTATTTTTGACGAGGTTATAACGGGCTTTAGAATGGGACTTGGCGGAGCACAGGAATATTACGGCGTTTGCCCCGACCTTACGACCTTTGGAAAGGTAATAGGAGCGGGAATGCCTGTCGGCGCATACGGCGGAGCACAGGAAATTATGGAGTGCGTCGCACCTGTTGGAAATGTGTATCAGGCAGGAACATTGAGCGGAAATCCGATTGCCATGGCGGCAGGGATCAAGATGCTTGAGCTTCTTATTGCCGACAGGGAAATTTATAGCCGAATTGGAGCAATGGGTCGGATGTTTAGAGAGGGTATGGCCAAGATTTTAAAGCAAAACGGCTCAAAAGCTCAAGTTGTCGGCGTAGAATCTTTAAGCTGTGTGTATTTTACACAGGAGAATGTTTCTAACTACTCTACAGCAAAAAAATCTGATATATCGGCATTTTCTGATTATTTTTCTGCAATGCTCGGCGCTAATATTTACATAGCTCCCTCTCAGTTTGAAGCGATGTTTGTAAGCGACGCGCATACTGAGGAAAATATTATAACGGTACTACAAACAGCGCAAAAGTACTTTGCAAAATAAATATAATTTGCAGCACAGATGTGCATAACAAACAAATTTGTGGACTTAAAACTTTTTAGGATGGAATAAAAATGAAAATTGGAATAGGCATTGACACCGGCGGGACATATACTGATGCGGTAATATATGACAAAGAAAACAACACACTAATAGCAAAGGCAAAAGCGCTTACCACAAAAGAGGATCTAAGCATTGGCATTAGCAATGTCATAGATTTATTGCCCGTAGAATATTTAAAAAATTCCGATTTACTGTGCCTTTCAACCACGCTTGCCACAAACGCCTGTGTAGAAAACAAAGGTAGTAGGGCAAAACTAATACTCATGGGTATTGGTAAAAATGTGCTCGAATGGGTAGATTCAAAAAAGCAGTATGGCCTTGACCATGCCGACGTACTCTGTATGGACGTAAAAACCGACATGAACGCCGACCCGGGTGTGCATTTCCCTTGGAGCGACATTATAAAGGACAACGATGACTGGTTTGCGCAAGCTCAGGCATTTTCCATAGCTGAAATTCACGCTGTAGATAACGGCGGCGCTTACGAAGAAGGCGCAAGAATCGCCATTACCGAACATTTCGACAGGCCTTTTGTCATGGCAAGCGAACTGGTGGGAGATTTAAACACGATAGAACGTGGGGTTACAGCCCTTTTAAACGCAAAGTTACTACCATTAACATTGACCACATGATTGTGCGCAGCGACGGCAGCCTAATGACCAGAGACTTTGCACGAGTTCACCCAGTAAAAACCATACTAAGCGGACCTGCGGCAAGCGTTATGGGCGCTAGACGGCTAGCTAAAGAGGCGGATTGCATTATTGTGGATATGGGTGGAACTACCACTGACATTTCTATTGTGGAAAATGACAAGCCCATAATGACAACGAGCATAGGTATCGGAGGTTTTAAGACGCAGGTTAGAGGCGTATATACCGACACATTCGGCCTTGGCGGAGATAGCCGAATTTGGCACAAAGACGCAAAACCCTTGCTTGAGACGCGCCGAGTACAACCGCTGTGCATCGCTGCCACTCAACACGAGGGTATTTCACATTTCTTAAAAAAGCTGAGCGAAACTTCTCCAAACACATTTCCCCTTCATGAGTTTTTCTACCTTGTAAAAGAGCCTGAACACCCGCAGACATACAGCAAATCAGAGCTTGAAATCATCGACATTTTAAAGGAAGGGGCTTTTTCACTTGCTTTTTCGGGGATGGATCTATATAACATAAATACAAACAGACTCGAAAGCGAAGGTCTAATCATGCGTTGCGGACTCACACCGACTGATATTATGCACATAAAGGGCGACTTTGCGCGTTTTGATGCAGAGGCGTCTTTGATGGGAGCAGAGTTTTTTGTTAGAATGCTAAATAAATTCGGAGACTCGGACGTGACACTTGATTCTTTTTGCAACGACATATATGACTTAGGATGCAAAAAGCTATATGAGAATATAGTGAGAATAATGTTATCGCATAAAAACCCTCGAATGTTTGGCGCGGGTATAGATGCACAGGTTTCAAACATAATAGAAGATTCTTGGCATTGCGCCCCGACACAGAGGTTTTTTTCGGGCTTTGAAATGCAATATACTCTCATCGGAATAGGTGCGCCTATCGGAATATTTTTGCCGAAAGTTGCAGAAAAATTAAACACAGAGTTCATATTACCTGAACACGCAGAGGTTGCAAACGCGCTCGGTGCTCTTGTTGCAGACATCATGGCACATACACGCGTTAAAGTTTCTCCCAAGTATTCAGAAGAGGGTTTGAGTGGATATAAAGTTGTACACAAAGAAGGAAGAGAATTCTTTGTCGAATATGAAGATGCAATTGAGTATGCAAAGAAAAAAGGAGAAGCAATTGCGGTAAAACAGGCTCGCCAACACGGCTCTACGGGCGAGCTTACGATAGACACGCAAATCAGCGCAAACACCGCCATTGCACAAACGGGCGAAATCGAACTTGATACTTTGGTTGAGGTTACGGCAGTGGGAAGAGTCTAATTATTAGGCGCACTTATTTAGACTCCTCTTACTTGAGCAAGTGTATATATTATTTATGAGAACAGCATACATCAGCAGAAGACTTTTTCATAAAACTTTTTATAACGCTCCTTAAAACCAAAACCCCAAAAATTACGGCAATAACAATCATATAGGTAGGCATTGCGTGTTCGTGCTCGGCGTGGATGTCGGGTGCATAAATACCGATCGAACCAAACGAATTAATGATAGCGTCTAGCAACAGTCCAAAGCCTATGGCACATAGCGATGCTACAATTAAGTATATAGCAGTCACCTTTTTTCCCAGTGTTTTGGATAACACCAACAATGAAGCAATGTTTGTAATTGGGCCGGCAAATAAAAATACAAATGCCGCACCGGGCGATATTCCCTTTAACATGAGAGAAATTGCTATGGGTATTGACGCCGTTGAACAGATATACATGGGTATGCCTACAACAACCATAATCAACATTGTAATAAGCGGATTTGAAAAATTCGAAAATGTGTCGGCGGGCAACAATGTGCTGATAAGCGCCGCTATCAACAGCCCTATGACAAAGTGGAACGCTATCTCATCCAAAAATTCACCAAAACCATAGGTAAATGCACTTCTGAGCCTCTTCAAGTGTGACGGTTTTTCGGTTTCCAATTGCTCGCCGGCAGAAGAACAATTACAGGATGCTTGATTGCTATGCGCATCACCTGAGCAACACGAACTCTGCGCAATCTCAGCACCTTCGTCGCCAGAGCAACCGCAAGAAGTCTTGCCTTGTGTATAGTTGATTTTGTCATTTTTGCAAAATGCATTCGTGATTATTCCCGAAATTATTCCCGAAACGAACGCCGCAACCGCCCTGTACACGGCAAACAGCGGTCCTAACATTCCGTATGTTGCTATTATGCTATCCACACCCGTCTGCGGTGTCGATGTCAAAAAACTAACAACAGAGCCTTTTGATGCACCGCTCTTGCCAAGATACATTGCTGTGGGCACGACTCCGCAAGAACACAAAGGAAGGGGAACTCCGATTACAGAAGCCTTCACAACAGACCCCGCAGTATCCTTGCCGATATGTCTTAAGATGGTTTCCTTTTTTATGTAAGCGTGCAAAAGGCCTGTGAAGATAAGTCCTATCACGATGTAAAAGGACATATCCACAAATAAATCCCACAAATTTTCAAAATACAATGCCATGTTATCCCTCCTGATGCTTTAAATGGCTAAGACCGATACTTAAAATATCCTGTATATGCTTATCGTCTAAGCTGTAATAAATATTGTTTTTTTCTTTTCTGGCTTTGATAAGTTTTTTTAACTTTAGTAATTTTAGCTGATTTGAAACTCTTGGCTGAGATACTCCAAGAAGCGTTGCCAAATCTTGAACACATATCTCGTTGTGCAACATAGCAAGCAAGATGTTGATGCGGATTGGCTCGCTTAGTGCCTTAAAGAAAAAAGAAAGATTTTCCGCTATCTCCTCGTCCTGAATCAACTTTATTACATTCTCCGATGTTTTACAACACAACTCCATATCTACACCCTCCCGACAATCACCATATCAATATATAATGATATGGTAACTCTTTGTGGGCGTTTTGTCAAGCAAAATTTATTTATCAACAAATTTTTGCACTTATACACGTATAACAAAGGTCAAAACAGGACATAATAACCTTCGTATACAATGAAATTTCGACATAAAAAAGCTCACCAATCAACTGCGAAAATTGGTAAGCGTTGGATTCATCACAGGACTAATTTATGCCAAAAGTCCTTAAAAATCGTATGACAGAGGTACAATCCTCAATGTTTATGAATTCAGCACTGCCCATCAACACCTATCACAATTTCTTTAAATTAATAAGTGCTAATGAGCAGTCTGTGCCAATATAAGTATATATTATTTAGAATGCAACTTTTTGTCCATAGTACGTCGCTTTAAACAACTTTTCCATCGTTTCAGCATCAATGGTTCTCGGGTTTGTGCCTGTGCACGGGTCAGCCACAGCTCCTTCAGAAATAAATGATAATTTATTTAGAAATTCAGTTTCGTCTACGCCAAATTCTTTGAGTGTCTTTGGCATATTCATCTTAGCTTTCATGTCGCGAATTAACGTAACCAGCGACGCAACCAGTTCATCCTCTGTTTCACCTGCTAATCCTAACCTTTTTGCGATGTCAGCATACTGTTTGCTTGCGGTTTTAGCATTGTACTCGATGGCAAACGGTAGGTATATTGCATTTGCACAGCCATGAGGAATTCCGAATAATCTACCTGTTTTATGCGCCATGGAGTGAACAATTCCCAATATTGCATTTGAAAAAGACATTCCTGCCATACACTGAGCTAGGTGCATTTGATCTCTACAAGCTTTGTCGCCTTCATAAGATTTAACTAAATCCGAAACGATCATTTCGATAGATTTCATAGCCAGTGCATCCGTCAACGG
The DNA here is from genome assembly GCA_964370275.1 of uncultured Christensenellaceae bacterium. GTDB lineage: Bacteria > Bacillota > Clostridia > Christensenellales > Christensenellaceae > CAYJIQ01. Next base: position 2,422 of record CAYJIQ010000005.1, on the reverse strand, counting down.
GTTTGCCACTACAGAAACATACGCTTCTAGAGAGTGCGTAATAGCATCCATACCGGTGTTCGCTACTAATTCTTGAGACATGCCGGCTACCAAATTTGTGTCAACGATAGCGATGTCAGGAATGATGTTATGGTCGGCTATTGGATATTTTACATCATTTTTTTCGTCAGTGATTATTGAAAATGCAGTCACTTCACTACCGGTACCGCTCGTTGTAGTAACTGCTGCAAATTGTGCCTTTTTTCTCAAAGTAGGCAAATTGAAGGGTTTAGCAGCTTCTTCAAATGTAAACCCAGGGTTTTCGTAAAAAATCCACATCGCTTTTGCGGCATCCATCGGGGAACCTCCACCCACTCCAACAATCCAATCAGGGTTATATTCCTGCATTACAGCAGCACCACGCATAACAGTTTCAACAGATGGGTCAGCTTCAACTCCGCAAAATACAATGCTTTGAATGTTTGCTTCTTGAAGATTGTTTTGAATTTTGCCAATTGTACCGTCTTGAATCATGCGCTCAGAACCGATAACGATAACAGCCTTAGTTCCTTTAAGGTATTTTAATTGGTCAATTGCATTCTCTCCAAAGTAGACTTCTCTTGGAATAGTAAATTTTGTCATTATAATTTTCTCCTCTTCTTGCTCCAATATATTGTTTAACTAAAGCAAGTATAAGATACAATGAAAAAACTAACAAGAGCGCACTTTTTGGTAAGGTAGTTACTAAAAGGTTTCATTTCACATCAATCACATGGCTTTTGAGAACTTTCCTTCCGAATTTATTTAGTTCATCAAGAATCGGAATAACTTCATGAGCTAGTGGTGTTAAAGAATACTCTACAACCGGAGGAACAGAGGGTATAACCTTTCGGCAAATTAATTTATCTTTTTCTAGAGCTCTAAGTTGTTGGGTAAGCATTTTCTGAGTGACACCGGGTACAACCTTTAAAAATTGATTAAAATTTATTACCTTAAGCCCGAATAAATTCCATAATATAGCAACTTTCCATTTACCGCTTATAACCTCTAACGCTACTTCCATTTCATAGTTGAACTCTGAACAACTTATTTTGTTTTTTCTTTCTTCCGGCATTTCAACCCTCCTCATTTATGAGTTAAACATTTATCTAAGCTGTACTTTAACGCCTTTAGTGTATTTTGTCAATTACAATATCACTGTGCTTCTTGATAAAATGCTCGCCTTTTTAATAGCCTACTATAAAAATTGTTAACTAAATTACAGCTTTAGTCTTCTATGATATCTATGTTCATTATACATGGGCTGTATTAATTTAGCAAGTTGATTGATTTAAATGCCCACACAAAAAAACCTCACGGATGCAGATTTTTTTTTGCACACGTGAAGTTTTTGTTTTTATTTTTGGGGCCATTTTTCATTGTATTCTTTTACTGCTTCAAATGCCGCAATTATGTTCTAGGGCGGAGTCTTTGCTTGGATATTGTGGATCGTGTTAAAAACAAATCCACCACCGGGCGCAAAAATTTTACATCTTTCGAGCACCTGTTCTCTCACCTCTTCGGGCGTTCCAAACGGAAGCGTATATTGAGTATCCACTCCCCCTCCCCAGAAAACAAGTTTATCTCCATAGTTTTTCTTTAACTTTTCGGCATCCATTCCTTTTGCCGAACACTGCACGGGGTTTAATATATCAACGCCCATTTCGACAAAATCGTCCAGAAAGTCATACACAGCGCCGCACGAGTGATAAAACGTCTTCCACAGGGTGTTTTGGTGTACCCATGCGTTAATCTTAGTATAAAATGGTTTAAAGAACTCCCTGAACATGTCAGGTGCAATGTAGCAGCCGATCTGTGTACCGAAGTCTGTCCCACTAATTTGCAAACAGCTTATTTTATCACCTACTGCCTCGTAGTAAAGTTGCATGTTTTTTATCATAACTTCTGTCTGCATCGCAAACATGTCTTTTACATAGTTTGGCTCAATGTAGTACATTGTTAGAAACTCTTCAAATTTCCTGACACCTTTTATATTATCTTTTAACTGAGGTCCCGGCAATGTTGACGAATCACCAAGTCCGCACAGAAAACTTCCACCCGTCAAACCATATGTTGTGTTGGAGTAAAGATCGTTTGCCTGCTTTTGAAGTGAGCGCAAAGTTTCGTCGTCAAAGACTTTATAATCGTCTGCATAGTCGCGCCTTGCATCAAGGTCGTCCTCATCATACTCCTCTCCGCGGTCTATGCAGTCAAAGTAGTATCCGCCCGCAGGCATTTTGCCCGCAGGTCTTGTAGAAGTGTCACCCTGCGAATAGATATAGCAGTTTCCCTGCTCATCCTTTATCGTGCAGAATTGTTCGGGTATCTGAACAATAGTTCCATCAAAAAGTTCCCAGTCATGCCATCCACCGAAATCTTTAAATCCGAAAAATGAAATCGGAGG
>CAYJIQ010000004.1:6141-19379 GCA_964370275.1 uncultured Christensenellaceae bacterium | reverse complement strand
ATCACTAACCCCGAGCTTGAGCAAAACGACCTTGAGGTTTCAAAGCAGTATATTGATGCTATCGACATGTATGAAAGAGCTTGCCTTTCTGTGCTCGAAGGCGAATTTAGCGACGAATTTGCCGTACTCATAGACGAAGACTACGCGCAAAAGCTGATAAAACGCGGCGCGAAAACACAGCAACAGTTAGACCTTGAATATGAAGAAGAGGAACTTCAAAAGGAATACTTCGAAATTTCAGCGGAGGGTGTAAGCGTCGAATACGGCGGAAAAACTTGGACTCAGGATGCGCTTGACGCCGACATCTCCCTAGATTACGAAGAATGGTATGAAATATACACTCAAATTTCCGAGGCGACGCAAGACGCACTCCTTGAAAACTTTGCACAGCTCGTGCGTGTGAGAAAACAAATTTCCGAGCTTGCAGGCTACGAAAGCTATGCTCACTACGCATACGAAATGAGTTTTGACCGAGACTACACACCCGAGCAGGCTCATGAGCTAAACGAGACTGTCAAAGACGAGGTTGTCCCCGTCGTAATGAACGGGCTTTCCTATATAAGCTTTGATTCGGACTATTCACTAAGCACAGACGAGATGATTGACCTTGCGCGCGAAAACCTGCTTGAAATTTCTCCTATATTTGAAGAACCGCTTGATTATATGCTCGAAGGAAACATGTATGAGTTTACAAGCGACCCATCTCAGAGCAGAAACGGAGCATATTGCACTGAATTTTCTGATTACGATGCGCCCTTTATGTATGCACTCCTTAGCGATAGTGCAAGCGACATTGAAACTTTTGTTCACGAGTTTGGCCACTACACAAACTATTACTACAACACTATAGACCCGATTAGCGAACCGCCGCTTTCCATCGACGTTGCAGAGGTTCACTCAACAGCCCTCGAGATGCTGTTTTTCGACGATTTTTCGGAGATTTACGACGACGATGCGCAGATGTATACGTTTTTACTTTTGAAGCTGATTACTCTTTGCGATGCATCGCTTTTTGACGAATTTTTACAGCGTGTGTATATGAGCGAGGAGGATTTAAGCGGACAGGACATTGACGACATCTTCAACGAGCTTTCGCTCGAATACGGATACTCGCTTTGGATGGGGAACTGGACGGACGTTTCGCATAACTACGAATCCCCGTTTTATTACATCTCATACGGCGCTTCTGCATACGTCGCCTTAGACATTTACCGCATCATGCGCGAGGATGGAATGGACGTCGCAGTTGACACATACTTTGATTACATGGCAAAGAGCATGGAGGATATTTCATACTTAGAGCTTCTTGAAGAGCTTAATATGGGAAGTTTTCTCGACGATGGGTATGTCGCTTCGAGCGTAGCTGCTGTCCAAGAGGAGATGAATAGCCTGATTGTGCGACCCGAGAACAGATAGGGCAGCTCATTTATGGACTTTAAACGAATTGACTTACACGCTAAAAACCTAATTGCGGGGCAACTTTGCAGGACTAAATATGTAGACCTGGGCTTTGTCTCGCTTTTTTACACCGCAGACGCTTTTGACATGTGCTATGCATTTTTTGAAGGGGAGCTCGTTTTGCGCATTTTAGACGGCGACTTTGCATATGTCGCACCCGCACACACCTGCCTTAAACTGGCGCAAAAATTCGGGTTTTCTCGCTTTGAATACATCGCACAAGATGATGTCGAGATTTTTAAAAGCGCAGGCGCAAAAGTCTGCCTAGACGAGCGTTTTTCCGACTATTTATGCGATTATTCTGAATATATTTCCATAAAAAAATCCTCTGCACCCGGAAAGTACAAGGATTATAATCAATTTTTAAAAAAGCACGATGCAGAAGTTTTGGAACTTGAGCTATCTAACCTATGCGTAGCACTTAAAATTCTTGAAAGTTGGTGCGAAGGAAGGGATTGCTCTGCTTGCGCGTACGGTTGCGAAAAAAAGTGGATATTAAAGCTCTTTGATGCTTGGGAAGACCTGCCCGTTCGAGGCTTTTTGCTCCGTGTCGATGGAAAATTTTGCGCATTTAACATCGCCGAACAAAATGCACAAACGTTGCTAAAGTTAGTCGCCAAACCTGCCGGCACTCCAAACGGAGCTATGGTGTATTTTGGCATTCAAAGTGCAATGCGTTTTGAGGGAGTAAACTTTGTAAACCTCGGCGCAGATTCTGGAGTCGCCGGACTCATTTCCTTTAAAAGCAAATTTAAGCCCTTCGATAAACTGCATAAATACTCGGCATTGTTTAGCTAAAGCGAGATGATCTCGGGAGTTATTTTGCCCTTTTCTACCCGCAACACCGCAAAGGAAGCTTTTCCGTCCCTCGGCTTTGCGGGCGAACCGGGGTTGATAACGGTAATCCCACCGACAAACGAGATTTCAGAACAGTGCGTATGTCCGTATATCGCATACTTGCATTCCTGCTCTGCGGCAGCATAACTTAGCCTATCCGTGGTATAGTACGAATGCCCGTGAGTAAGAAAAATCCTGTTACCCATGACCTCGAGCACATCTGTCACCGGCGCATCGCCATAGTCGCAGTTGCCTCTGACGGCGATATATGGGATGTCTATAAGCGATGCCATATATTCGGCATCTCGGTAGTGGTCGCCCATATGCAAAAACATGTGAAATTCACCTTCGGCCTTAGAAAACACCCGTTTAATCGAGTCCTTGCTTCCATGCGTATCCGAAAGTACGAGTATGCGCTTCATATTCTCTCCCTTTGCTACATCCGAACAACCGCCTAGCTGTTTTCGAGATGTTTTTTTAGTTTTTCCAGTGCAATTCCCCGGTGACTTAGCTGATTTTTGCGCTCCAACGGTATTTGCGCAAATGTCGCTTCTTCGCTCTTAACGTAAAAATACGGGTCGTACCCAAATCCGCCGTCTCCTGCCGGAATGTCGATAATCTCGCCGAAGCACTCGCCTACAAAGTGTGCGACTTCCTCTCCGCCCCTCGCAAGCGAAATAACACAGACATACTTTGCATTTCTATCTGCAATTCCCTGCAAGTTTTTTATAAGAAGCCGATTATTTTGTTCGTCTGTTGCGTGTTCACCGGCGTATCTCGCAGAAAAAACTCCCGGCGCGCCGCCCAGTGCCGAAACGGAAATACCGCTGTCATCTGCAACGACGTCGCAATCCACAACTTCGCTTATCTGAGCGGATTTGAGCCGTGCATTCCCCTCAAACGTGTCAGCATCTTCTACTACGTCAATGTCTATTCCTGCGTCTTTTAAGCTCAAAATCTCGTCATAGCTCCCCGAAAGAATCTTCTTCATCTCTCGGACTTTTCCGTCATTTTTTGTCGCAATAATAACCTTTTTCATCTTATTAGCTCTCATCGTGATTGTTCTTGCCCTTTTGTTTGATTTCCTTCTTTTTAGCCTTCATTTCCTTGCGCTTGCCTAAAAAATAATCCGTTAATATTTCCGAACATTTATCCTGTAAAACGCCCTCTCGCACCTCGCAAGTGTGGTTTAGCTGTCCTTCGTTTACGTTGTACACACTGCCAAAAGCCCCCGCCTTTTGATCTTTTGCACCGAAAACCACCGTCGGAATCCTGCTGTTTATTATAGCTCCCGCACACATGACGCACGGTTCAAGCGTTACGTACAGCGTGCAACCGAGGGTGCGCCACCCGCCAAGTTTTTTTGCCGCTTTTCTTATAGCGATTAGTTCGGCGTGCGCTGTCGGGTCTTTTTTGCCCTCCCGCTTGTTGTATCCCGTCGCTATTACCTTTCCGTCGCATACGACTATCGCTCCTACGGGAACTTCGTCCTCGCTTTTTGCCTTTTGCGCCTCTTTTAGTGCAAGTTTCATAAATTGTTCGTCTGTCTTACTTGGATTCTTCACTTTTTCCTCCGTTATTTTGCTGTCTTAAATGCATCAAAATCGCCTGTTGCGCGATCAAAAGTTTCCCGAGCAATCTCAAGCTGAGAAAGATCTCCCTGATGTGCCAAAAGCAGCTTGTCCATGCTCGAAACATACATTTTATTTATATCGTTTAGTCGTTTGTTTTCGTCTGTGTAATCCGCCATTTCGTCTCTTAGCTTTGTTATCTGCATCAGCAAAAGCGGGTTTTCGCTCTCCTCGCTAACCTCTTCGTATAGCTCCTCAAATCTGTATTCAAAATCGAGGTCGTTTAGGTGATTTTCAAAGAGCGTTACCGTATTTTTGCAGGATGTTAACAGCAAAACTAAAAGAAGGAGGGCAAAGAATGCCCGCCTCATGATATCGAGTTTGGATCTCCCGCAATGTTCACTATCGCCGTGCAGATTACCTCAAGAAGCTTTTCAAGTTCATGCTCGTAGATAAATTCGTTGGGAGAGTGTTCAAGTTCCGTGCGCTGTGCTGTAACAGGACCAAACGAAACGCCGTTTTTAAACGAGCGTGCATATGTCGCCCCTGCGCCTATTTCGCAGACACCCGGCTCACCAAAGCACTCTTCATATGTCTTTTTCAGAGAAGAGACAAGGAAAGAGTCTTCCTTTATGAAATGTGGTTTTTTGTACTGTATTATTCCCGCTTTGATGTTCTTTAAAATAAACGCATCCTCAATCTTTTTCATAATTTCGTCGCCATCGGCGCAAAGAGGATACCTTATGTCTATTTTTGCTTCGATTTTATCCTCATATACGTGCAAAGCACCGAGGTTTAGCGTCAACATTCCCGAAAGCTCCTCCTGAGAAGCTATCCCGAGACGCTTGCCATCGTATTCAAGCCCGATTTTTTCGGAGATTGCGTATATGAACTTTTCGATATCCCCCGGTGCAAGCGGAATTGTTCCGAGGAAAGAAGTGAGGTAGGCAAGTGCGTTTACGCCAAGCTGCGGTGCGCTTCCGTGTGAGGCTTTTCCGTGGCAGGTGATGAGCACGCCCTCCTGAGTTTCCTCGCAGGCAAATGTTGCGGGAAGCCCGATTGCATAATTTTCAACTAGTGCGTTTATCGTCTCAAAAGGCGCATTTATTATCGCACTCGCCCTGTTTGGTACTATGTTTGCAACGCTTCCGCTCGTGATAGATCTTATGCAAAGCGGTAGGTCTATATGCTTTACGTCCGCCGTTAGAGTCATGTGCAAAAGTCCCTTTTCGCCGTTTACAATAGGAAAATGCGAGTCGGGAACGACAGCGTAGTCGGGTTCTCCTTCGTGCTTTAAATAGTGCTCCATATCGCTTGAACCGCTTTCTTCGTCGCAACCGAAGATTATACGCACCCGCTTGTCTAGCTGAACGCAGTTGTCTCTGAGCGCCGCAAGCGCAACGATGCCCGCCGCAGCGGCGCACTTGTTATCAAGAGTTCCTCTTGCATATACCTTGCCGTCTTTGCGCACGGGAGTAAATGGATCTGTGTCCCAACCCTCGCCCTCGGGAACTACGTCTAGGTGAGTTAGTATGGCGAGCACTTCGTCGCCCGTTCCGTATTCTGCATAGCCCGCATGTCCAAACACATTTACACTGTCCAGCCCAAGCTTTTCAGCTTTGTCCAGTGCGGTCATAAGCGTTGTGAACACTTCTTTGCCATATGGCATGTTGAGTTCTGCCTTTCCTCTGACGCTCTTGCATGCGAGCAGTGCATCAAAGACTTCGTGTAACTGTTTATAATATCGTTTTATAGAAAAACTAAGCATTTTACACTTCCTTTCATGATAGCGGACGATGTGCATTCTACAATACGCCGACTATATCTATAGTATATTATTCCATGAAAGGTATGTCAATGTCAATTCTGTGATATGTAGGCAGAAAATCCATATCCATACACCTCGGTTGCATTCCACGCTATAATAAATGCATCGACGTCAATTTCGTATACCATCCGCTTTAGTTTCGCCGCCTCCGAAGGCCTTGCGACGGTTACAAACAAAAATGGGATTTGCTCGCCGCTGTATCCGCCCACAGCAGAAATTTCGGTTATTCCCCGAGAAAGCGTGTGCAAAACTTGGGTTTTTATGTCGTCGCTTTTTTTGGAAACTATGATAAGCGCACGACCTCTTCTAAGCCCGCTCGTCACCCGCTCGACAACCCATGTTGAAATGAACAGCGAAAATATCGCATAAAGCCCGCTTAGCGGCTCAAATATCAAAGAATAGGCAATTATGACAAGCGCGTCCACAGCAAATATTCCCATAGCAACGCTTATAAACTTAAAGCGGCTGTTTATTAACGATGCGACAACCTCGCTTCCGCCCGTCGTTGCGCCCGCATTCATGATTATCCCTACACCCGCACCCATGAGAAAACCGCCGAAAATTCCCGATAAAATCATGTCGGGAGCTATGTACACGACGGGAATAACCTCCGCCGCCACCGAATATGCGGCGATGCCAACGAGCGTGCGGATGACAAATTTTCTGCCCAGCCACCTTATCGAAAAAGCGATAAGAGGAATGTTTAACAGCGCTATCACCCCGCCGACAGGAAAGCCCGTGAGGTAGTATACGATTGCGGAAATTCCGCTGAATCCTCCGGGGGCGACGTTAGCAGGAAGCAAAAACAGGTTTAGCCCGGTTGCCATTAGACATGCACCCACGATTATCATTGCGTAGTCGGCTATTTTTTTATTAATTTTCATTCCACAACCTCCTTTACCCGCATAGTATATATCGGGAAGGTATTTTTTATGAAAACGAAGAAGAAAATTATCATCATCGCACTTTTCCTCATTTTGCTCGTCTTTATAGCCGGCTATTTTTTTATTGAAATTACTCTGCGTCCAACGCTCGTTTCGATGGGGGAGGCAAAGCTTAAAAATATGGGCACGCAGATATTAAACGAAGCGATAAGCACCACTCTTGGGGCGCACACCTCTTCTGAAGATTTTTTGCTCATTGAAAAAGACACCTCGGGCAGAGTTTCCCTCTTGCTTCCCGACTCTCTTGCTATAAACGACATCGCGCTTCAGACCACGCTTATCGCTCAAGCAGAACTGGACTCGATTGAAAACACTAAGTTTGACATCCCGATTGCCGGCGCACTTGGGATAAACATCCTTACAAACTCGGGGCCATACATTCACGTTATCGTAGACAACATCGGCGCAGTTCGCACCGAATTTACAACGGAGTTTAGCGAGGCGGGCATAAACCAGACGAGATATCGGGTGCATCTAAACGTGACAGCGGACATGGCGATGCTCATAGGCAACAGTCCGCACGAGGTGAGCGTTTATGCAAACGCGGTAATAGCCGAGTCTATAATAGTCGGCGACGTTCCGCAGACCTACGCAAACCTGCCCGCCGAAAACGAATTTTTGAACCTTCTTCCCTAATCTCGCAAGTTTTTTAGCATGTACATATACTTGCGCCGAGCCGCCTCGCAGGAAAATACAGCATAGTCCACAAGGTCATCGTCGCTTACATTTTGCAGATAGTGTTCGCAAGCCCTCCATTCCTCGAGGGCTTTTAGCGTATTTTTGGTTTTATCCTGCTTTTTCAAATTTTTCTCCTATATAGTAATACAGATAATTTCTCTTGTTCTTTGATAAAGCTGTACAAGTAGTAATATCTCCGATAGCGACAATAATATAATTTACAAAATACAACATTGTGAAAATTCCCAAAAAAAAGTATAATATATTTTAGGAGAAATTGTCGAATATGAAAAGAAAAAGATACGTAAGAAAAAAAACCTTTGTGGAAAAACTAAAGCAAATCAGACTCGAGTACTACATCATAGGCTGTGCGCTAATTGCCATCGTGCTCATGTTTGTGCTCATTCCTTCGGGACAAACCGAACCGGAACAAGTTGCACAGCCAACGGCGACACCACAGCCGATAATTCCCGTTACCCTTCCCGTCAGCGAGGATATCGAGGTGTTTAACGTAGCAAAGGGCGAGACTCAAATAATGCCGCTCGAGGAATATATCGTGCACGTAACGGCGGCGGAGATGCCCGCTTCCTACGACATCGAGGCGCTCAAAGCGGGAGCTGTTGCCGCGAGGACGTTCACTGTGCGCAGGGTTATGGGCGACGGGTGCAGTGAATACGGAGGAGACATATGCACATCCTCGGCTCACTGTCAGGCATATAAAGAAGAGGAAGCTTTGCGCGAGCAGTGGGGAGACGACTACGACCTTTATATCAATAAAATCCGCGAAGCTGTTGCGGAAACAGCGGGCATAGTCATAACCTACGAAGGCGAACCCATAGATGCGCTCTACCACGCAGTAAGCGGCGGAATGACAGAAAACTCCGAGAATGTATATCCAAATGCAATTCCATATTTGCAGTCGGTAACAAGCCCCGGCGAAGAGGAAGCGAGCAGGTTTACGGGCGAAGTTGAGGTTTCAAAGGTGCAAGCCGCCTTGACGCTAAACGAATTTGTCGGCGAGGAAGTTCTCAGCGCAGAAAATATCGAAGAGGAATTTTCCGTTATTAACAGATACACAAGCGGACGTGTCGGCGAGGTTGCGGTTGGCGAACACATTATAAGAGGCACGGACGTTCGGTCGCTCTTTGAGCTTGATTCGACTAACTTTATACACGAATTTACAGACGATTCGGTTGTCTTTGCAACGATTGGCTTTGGTCACGGCGTGGGCATGAGTCAGGCGGGCGCAAACGCAATGGCGGAGCTTGGAAGCACATATGATGAAATCTTGACCCACTATTACACGGATGTCGAGCTAACCGAGATTGAAGGGCAATAGTTATTCCCATAGTGACGATAGCCTATATTTCCTATGCAAACCACAAATTGCTGAAAACATTAACTTTCAGTAGACTCAAAACAATTTTGTTAGCCCGGGAGATAGTGTTCTAAATATCTCCCAAAGAAAATAAGATTATAGGTGAACATTTTCAACTTAATTAACCATAAACCCGGCGAAACGTGAGTTTCGCTCATAGGGTTCTTAGGGACAGGCGTCCCTAAGCGGGTTTGGGCAGAGCCCAAAGTTTTTATGTTATTTTTAAAACAAAACAGCATTTTGCAACGTCTAATAGATGAACGGCAAAAAATCTGCCGAAGGAAAGCGAGGTGCATGAGATGAACCGAAACGAGGAACTTGAAAACCTGTTGCGAGATGTTGAAACAAAGAACTTTGATATTAATCCGCTCGTTAAAAAGGCTAAAACACGCCGCAGAACCATTGTCGGAATAAGAAGTGCGCTATTTAGTGTTGTCGCCGTATTTGTCGCACTCGTGTTTGTCGTAAACACCTTTCCTACCGTCGCATACGCCATGGGTCGCATCCCGATTTTGCGAGACATTGCAAAGTTTGTGGCTGTTTCGCCCTCGCTAAGTGCGGCGATAGACAACGAATACGTACAGCCGATTGACATGCAACAGACAAAAGACGGCATAACGGTGGACGTGCAATATGTTATTGTAGATAAAATGTACGCAAATTTCTTTTTAACCGTACAGTCGGATGAACACGGCACACTTCCCGTCGAAGCCGAATTTTTTGGAGCGGACGGCGAGGAGTTTGGCCGGATTATGTATGAGACACGAAGAGACGAAGATAAGGTTATTTCGGTTATTCAAATGAGGGAAGATGAAATGCCCGAAGACTTAAAACTCGTCGTCAACATCCCCGTGTGGAACAGTATGAGGAGCGACTTTTCCTACGGCGAATATTTGACTTCCTTCGAGTTTGACATTTCCTTTGACCCAAACTTTGTCGACAGCGGAACTTTGTATGAAATAGACGAGGAGTTTGAACTTTCGCCGCAACACAGCATACACGTAAAGTCGGTTGAGGTCTATCCGTCAAATTCAAGGCTTATCCTCGATGTCGGCGGTAACGGCGAATATGCATTTGAAAACATGAAATTTTATGTTAAGAACGAGCACGGCGAAACCTTTGAACATATCGGCGCAACCTTCGGCGAGGGCGACAAGTTAACGTATGAGTTTGAAACGATTTATTTCGACGATGCTAAAAGCTACGACTTGTACATTAGCGATGCATCATGGACGCACGAGCGGGAAACCCGAACTGTAATCGACATTGAGCAAAAGAGCGCAAGCGGGCTTCCTGAGGGAATTGAACTTAGCAACGTCAGAAAATCCGGCAATGGATATAAATTAGAATTCATCGGCGAATATTCGGCGTTTCCCACGGGAGAACTTGTGCTGGATGTCGGGTTTGACAGCGAAGCTCAAAATGAAAACGGCGAAAGCTTTACGGGCGGAATTTCAAGCTTTCAAACGAGCCTTCCCGAAGACGACTCTAAATTTGTATTGACGCTGGAAATTTATGGTTTTGAAGGCACAGAGATTTCCTTTAAAACGTTTGAAATCAGCTACACGGTGTACGATCCTCCTGCGAAGATCAACCTCATAGGAGGAACACCATGAATAAAAACGAGTTCTCCATGAGAGTGGTAGAGATAAAGCACAAAATCTTTAAAATCGCCCTCGGATACCTTAAAAACGAGGCAGACGCAGAGGACGCGGTTGCGCAAAGCATGTATAATGCGCTTAAAAACCTGCGCAAACTTAAGGAAGATGCCTATTTTGACACGTGGCTTGTGCGCATCCTCATAAACGTCTGCAAGGACGAACTTAGGCGCAAGAAGCGGTTTTCATACGAAGAGATAGACGAAAACGACGTGGCGATTTGCGAAAAGTTTGATTCGCTCGAACTTAGCGAGGCGATTTGCCTTTTGCCTCACAACCTTAAATCCGTGGTTACGCTCAGGTATTTCGGCGGCTATACACAAAGGGAAACTGCTGAAATTTTAAACATACCGCAGGGAAGTGTTGCTACGTATGGAAAAAAAGCTCTTGCGATTTTAAGATTGGAGATGAGCGAGTAAACATTGAAGGGAAGCAAAATCCCCCTAGTTTTTAGAGAGATTTTTGCGTTTGCGGGCGTTATTGACGCTCTGAAGCGGAGACACAGTTCTCCGCTTTTATAGTACATTTTTTATAATTATTCTAATTATTTGTCTTTTTCGTAACTTTAGAGCACTTTTTAGCTCCGTTCGGGGATATTTATACATAAAACTCCGTATATTTAACACCCTTTGGGTTTATATTAAATATTTTACAAATTCATTACATATTAGCTGTTCTCTTTTTATCGTTTTTCGAGTATACTGTTTATATGAGGCGAAATTATCGCCGAAACGAAGCAAAAAATGAACAAATTGTAAAACCGAAAAAAAATATTACAATTTTCTTACAAAAGGTGTTGCAATTTTAAAAATACGTGGTATATTATAAGTGAGGGCAGTATTCACAGTGAATATATCCACTCAAACAATTAGATATTAACTCACGATATGCGAGATTTTTCATTTTTCCTCCGGAAGTGACTGCTTAAAAGGCAGTCACTTCGTCTTTTATATAGATATGTTAGAAAAAAATTCCACAAATTCAAATAACAAAAAACGCATAATAACGAAATATCTGTTAAAACTAGCAAGGACACAATATTTTCATCAATAAGGAGAACAGATATGAAGGCAACAGGCATTGTCAGAAGAATTGACGATCTGGGCAGAGTGGTCGTGCCAAAGGAGATAAGAAGAACGCTCAGGATAAGAGAGGGCGACCCTCTTGAAATATTCACAGATAGAGATGGCGCAATCGTGCTTCGCAAATATTCGCCCATAGGCGAGCTTTCAGACTACGCAAAGGACTTTACATACGCAATCGAACGCTCCACCGCAAAGACGGCTATGATTTGCGACAGAGACAGCGTTATTTCCGTCAGCGGCGAGTTTCGCAAGGACTATGCGGGAAAAGCGCTTTCAAAACAGATGGAAAGCATCATCGAGGGCAGAACGCCCGTCTTTAACGATGCCGAAAACGGTGGTTGTGCGCCCGTCGTCGATGGAGAAGACGGCTCTTCTATCAGCGCACAGATAGTCGTACCCATTTTAAGCGAGGGACAGACCATCGGCGCGGTCACAATACTAACCAAAAACAACGAACACCTAACCGTTTGCGAACAGACGGCGGCAAAGATTGCGGCTTCGTTTTTAGGCGCTCAGATGGAACAGTGAGTTCTTGTCGCAACGACATCCACTCCCGTACCTGCAACATTTTTTAGCACCACGCTCCCGATTTTTACGGGAAGAGACAGCTTTATAGCTTTTATTTCGCTCAGACATTGCGTGATTTTGTCCTTTGGAATCTGCCCGTTAGTCTTTACGCTGACAGGAACGCAGTCTGCAATTACCGAGGTCGTGAGGGTGCGCATCGGACATATAACCTCCTCCTTTGCGTAGACCTCACCTCTTTTGCATTCGTTTCCCGAGACGGAAACTTCCTCGCCCAATGTTACATCCAACCTGCAACCGACAGGGCACTTTATACATGTAAGTTCCATAACTTTCACCTACCTAATTTCAATATTAACGTCGCCCTCTATCTTGGCGAGCACAGAAGCGCTTAGCATAACGTCGCACATTTCCCCCGGGGTCATGATGCGCTGTTTTTTGTCTATGAGCTTTTCTTTCCCGCAGGACACAACCAACCTCGCATTCCTGTGAACACCTTTTACGCGAAAATATATTTTTGCATCTTCTCCCTGCGAGAGGGTAGAGGGAACCGTGTAAGCTATCTCGTCTGAGTAAATTATTTTATACTCGTTTTGCTTTTGCTCATTGCCCAGCGCATACATAGCGGCATGTTTTCCCGCCCTCTCGCTTTGCTCCGTCACATTATCAACAAGGTCGTGGATGTGAAGCATATTTCCGCAGGCAAACATTCCCTCTATGCTCGTCTCGTAGTTTGAGCTAACCTCTACACTGTTTGCGCCGATGTTTTGCTTTGCGCCAATAGCAAAAAGTTTGTCGGCGGCGGGGATAAGCCCGACACTTAGCATCAGCAGATCGCAGGGAACAAAAGTAGCCTCGCCGACGGGGTTTTTGTTCTCATCCACTGCGCAAATGTCCACTCCTTCCAGCCTGTTTTTGCCGTATATGTTCGTCACGGTGTGGCTGAGCATAAGCGGGATGTCGAAATCTTCGAGGCACTGGACGATGTTTCTTGCAAGTCCGCTGCTAAAGGGCATGAGTTCGACGACTCCTTTTACAGTTGCGCCCTCCAGCGTCATTCTCCTTGCCATAATAAGCCCGATATCTCCCGAACCTAAAATAACGCACTCCTTGCCCGGCAAATATCCCTGAATGTTTACGTATTTTTGCGCAACTCCCGCGGTCATCACTCCGGCAGGTCTTGTTCCCGGGATGGAAATTGCTCCCCTCGGTCGCTCCCTTGCGCCCATAGCAAATACGACTGCACCCGCCTTGATGCGAACATATCCGCAGTCTT
>CAYJIQ010000004.1:0-6131 GCA_964370275.1 uncultured Christensenellaceae bacterium | reverse complement strand
ACTCTGTCCTCCGAAACGTCGAGCATAATCGTGCACAGCGAAACTTCGATGTCGCTTTGCTCGATAAACCGCTCAAACCTGTCCGCATATTCAGGCCCTGTAAGCTCTTCGTTAAATACGTGAAGCCCGAAGCCGTTGTGGATGCACTGGTTGAGTATTCCTCCGAGCATTGTGTCCGTCTCTAAAATAAGCACGCTTGCACCATGCTCTCTTGCGCCGAGCGCCGCCGCCATGCCCGCAGGTCCTCCGCCGATAACGACAACATCATAACTGTTTTTCATGATTTTCACCTCACTTTATGCGTGCGAAAAGCATGTTTGAGCCTTCGCCCTGTTTTGTGATCTCAAGCGGACTAACTCCGAGTTTTTCGCTCAACATCATTAAAATTTCGGGTGCGCAAAAACCGCCTTGGCATTTTCCCATGCCCGCGCGAACCCTGCGTTTAACGCCGTCAATCGTCGTCGCTCCTCGGTCTATAGCCTGCAAAATCTCGCCCTGCGTTATCGTCTCACACCTGCATATAACTCGAGCATAAGACGGATTTTTCGCTATAATATCACACTTTTGCCCTGCGCTCATCTCCGAAAACTTCGGTATTGCAGGGCGCTTTGCGCAAAAGTTTTTGTTTTTTCCCCTTTTTAAATGAACCGCAATCTGCTCGCTAAGCTTAGTCGCTATCGCAGGCGCAGAGGTCAGCCCGGGAGATTCAATTCCCGCCGCCAGGAAGTAGTTTTGGACGATTTCGGATTTTCCTATTATAAAGTCGTTGACATCCGTGTGCGCGCGAATTCCGCTAAACCCGGAAATAACCTTGGCAAACGGAATATCGCTCCAGGTCATCAGTGCCTTTTTTATTATATCCTCTCTGCCCTCTGCTGTTGTCGCAGTGTCCTCAGTGTCCGAAATATCCTCGGAGGTCGGCCCTAAATATAGGTTTCCGTCCACAGTTCGGCTTATCAAAATTCCCTTGCCCATCTTTGTCGGCAAACCGAAGATTGTGCGGTCAAAGTTTGCTCCCGTCGATTTGTCAAAAAGAATGTACTGTCCCTTTCTTGGCAAAATCTTAAACGGTTCACCCCCGAACATGTCGTTTACCTTGTCAGCGTAAAGCCCCGCACAGTTGATGGCAACCTTTGCGCAAATGTCCCCCGAGCTCGTGTGCAATGTGAAAGATTTTTCGCACTTAGAGACGCTTAAAACCTTTGAATTTAGCGCATATTCAACCCCGTTTTGGCGAGCGTTTTCGGCACATGCATAGGCAAATCCGTATGGACATGTAATTCCGCCGCTCGGCGCAAAAAGCGCCGCAATAACCGAAGATTTCAGGTTTTTTTCCATTTCGTGAAGCTCGTCTTTTTCGACGATTCTAAGCCCCGAGACGCCGTTTTTATTGCCGTTTTCCATAAGCTCAAACAGCCCCTGTTTGTCTGTCCCCTCGTGAAGTGCGATAAGCGAGCCGTTGTTTATGTAGTCAAATTCAAGCTCCTCGCTCCACTGTTTGTAAAGCGCGTTTCCCTTTACGTTAAAATACGCTTTTTTTGTTCCGTACTTTGCGTCGTAGCCCGCGTGGACAATTCCGCTATTCGCCTTTGTCGCCCCACCCATTGCAAAGTCATGTGCAGCTTCGATTCCGATTACGCTTATGTCATAGCGCGAAAGTTCCCTTGCGAGGGAAAGTCCCGTGATTCCGAGACCTATGATTGCAACGTCGTACATTTAAACACCTCTTTTCGATTTTACTGCTTTGTGTGTCATGGATATTGCAAAGAATGAAATTACCGCAAGAGCCAGCAGGAAGAAGGGGAAAGCTCCCATGTTCGTCCAAGTTGCAATAAGCCCGAAGAGCGGCGGAAGCAAGGTCGTGCCCGTATATGCGCTCGCCATCTCCATTCCGATGATCGTCGCCGAATTTTCCTTGCCGAAGTTTGCGGGAGTTGAGTGGATAATTGCGGGATAAATCGGCGCACAGCCTATGCCCACGACAATCAGCCCCACAAGTGAAAGTATGTCCGTTTGAACAGGAGTTAAAACAAGCAAAATTCCCAAAATAAACACACACATGCCCACTCTTATCATGCGTTTATCGCCGTGTTTGTCCGAGATAAATCCGCAAAGAAATCTGCCTGCTGTAATTCCGATGTATAAAAATGATGCAAAGGAAGCTGCGTTTTCGGGCGGCATTCCCTTAAAGTCCACAAGAAAGCTCGAAGCAAAAGCGCCGACTGTAAACTCAGCGCCGCAATATGCCATAAACGCGATGAGCGTAAACTTGACGCCGGGGATTTTAAGCGCATCTCTTAGCGATATGTTCGACTTTTCAGACACTTCCTCGGTAGTCGGCTTTTTCCACTTTTTCAGCGACAAAAAGAGCAGTGCGCAAATCCCAATCTGAATAAATCCGACTATTTGATATCCGCCCGTCCAATTTAGCCCGCCGGTCAGCGAAAACGCCATTATATATGGGCTTATCGAAGCGCCGACTCCCCAAAATGCGTGAAGCCAGTTCATGTGTTTAGAGCTGTAATTTTGAGCGACGTAGTTGTTTAGTGCGGCATCGACAGCACCTGCACCCAGTCCAAACGGAAGTGCAACCACCATTAGCATGGGTAGCGACGTGCAAAACGAAAACCCAAAGAGCGCAATTGCGGTGAGCAAGACGCTCACTCCCGTAACAACTCCAGTGCCGAATTTGTATGTCATTTTTGAAGAAAGCAGGCTGGAAACCACCGTACCTATTGCGATAATCATGCTCACCATTCCGGCACTTTGGATGCTTGCGCCGACATCCGTATGCATCGCCGGCCAGGACGCGCCGAGCAGCGAGTCGGGAAGCCCCAAGCTTATAAAAGATAGATAAATTATGGCTAGTAATAATGAAAACATATAATCCCCTCCGTTACATTATTTTACCACAGCTCATAGTTTTACACAATGTTAATAAACACGCACCGCCTTTCTATTGAGTGTACCCGCAAAATCTGATATAATCGTGTATATTGCTTTGTATAAGGAAGGAAAGATACATGCGAAGACAGCGGTACAGAAAGCGTAAAAATAAATTTGAACAACTATGGGAAAAGGTGCTCGAAAACAAGGCTATCAGCTTTAGCGTGCTCGGCGTGTTTATCGCGCTTTGCGTCGGTGCAATAATACTGTTTAGCTCCACTCCCGCCGCACAGCCAGCCTCGGCAGAAGCTTCGCCCGCTCCGTCAGAGCAAACGCCTGCTATAGTTGAACAAAATGTTGACGAGGACTACTCGGACGAAGACTATAAGGCGCTTATCGAATCGGGACAGATAGACGAAGAAACCCTCGCCGGACTTACGGGAGAGGATGATTCGACGGACATTCTTAGCGGCGACGAGGAAGTAAACGCAAATATTATCGGTCTTATGATTGACGAAGATTCCGATTCAATCGCAGATGGATTTGGAAACACCGCTCAGGAGCAAGTAACCGCAGGAAATCTTGACGAATTTATGGTCTACAACTTCAGCGAGGATGTGAACCAGCGCATACAGGATGTTCGCTCTATGATAAACAAGGGTTGCAAGGTTATCGTACTTGCGACGGGCGACGAATATTTTTACTCTATCGCAACCGAAATTGCAAGCGACAGCAACGTTTATATAGTGTCCGTCGAAGCTCCCTCTTCGGCAGGCTACGATGTAAACATCACCTCACAGGATTCAACCTATATGCAAGGAATTGCTGACTTTATCTTAGCTTCTTCGCAGACGGGAGATGTATATACGATAACGGACAGCACCGACTATGCAGAGCTTGCCGACGCCCAACTTCTCGGAACGGACGGATATAAGGGTTCTTTATTTACCATCGACGACGACTTTGAAACTGCAAGAGAAGCGGCTTTTTCATCTTCGCTAAAGGCAACGCTCACAAACGCAGCTGTCGGACTAAACACGCTTAACTACGCGATAAGCGAGGACAACGTCCCTTCGATTTTTGCTACGACGGCAACTGCGGGAATTATTAAAAAATGGTACGAGCTTAAAAACGGCGGAGTTTCACTCGAAGCTACTCCTGCCGCTGATAATGCGGACGAAAATACGGACGACGCAGCGGGCGATACAGCTACAGACGAAGCAGCGGGCGATACGGCTGCGGACAACACTCAGGCCGCTCCCACGGGGCAGGTTATTACAGCGCCAAACGCACAGCTATATGCAACTGCGCAGGTTTCGGATTCCGAAGCGGGAGAAGCGGCAGTGAGCATTGCTATAAAACTCTTGCAGGGCAACGTTCCGACCTCTAAGGTCTTTTCGCTTTCGGGCTCAGTCGCTATAACAGACGCCGAACTCGCAACCTACTACGAGCAGTATAAGGACGAGGAAGACAGCACCCGAGTAACAGTCCCGCTCGATCAGAGTTCTATAGACGCACTCTTTGCGGAGGGTTAAACATGGCGGCACTTTATCAGGAATTCAGACCACGCAGGTTTTCTGACTTAAAAGGTCAAGACGGAATATCGCGCGTGCTAAAAAATCAGGTTACAAAAGAAACTCCGGCAAACGCATATCTTTTTTCAGGCCCCAGAGGGACGGGAAAGACCAGCTCTGCTAGGATTTTGGCGATGGCGCTAAACTGCCTAAACTCGACGGACGGCGAGCCCTGCCTTGAATGCGAACATTGTAAATCTCTGCTCGAAGAGAGCTTCATAGACGTAATCGAGATTGATGCCGCGTCTAACACGGGTGTAGACCACGCGCGCGAGCTTCGTGAAAATGTAAACCTTATGCCGCTAAACGCAAAGCATAAAATTTACATAATAGACGAGGTTCACATGCTGACGGGTGCGGCATTTAATGCACTGCTCAAAACCATCGAAGAGCCGCCTAAGTATGCGGTTTTTATCCTTGCGACAACCGAACTGCGAAAGGTTTTGCCCACCGTCATTTCAAGGTGCCAGCGATTTGACTTTAAGCCGATTAACCACAGCGCAATTTGCGAACAACTAACCGAGATTTGCGACGAGAGGGGAGTCAAGTACGAAAAAAATGCCATCGACATAATTGCAGATGCGGCGGGTGGCGGTCTGCGCGATGCGCTTACAATCTTAGACCAATGTCTTGCGGCGAGCGAAATTGTAGATGAAATCGTAACACGAGAGGTTTTGGGGCTGGCAGGCGAAGACGAGATGAAAACTCTCGCCCATCACATTTTGGCATACGAGCAAAGACAGTCGCTTGAAATTATCCACAACCTCCTTGAAACGGGAGTTTCTGCACAGGCGATAGCGTCCGAACTCGCTCTGGAATTTAACAGACGGCTTATGCAAAACATGCGGGAAGGAAACACCTCGGATGCGCTGATTTTTGCCATGAAGACGATGATTGAGTCAGAAAACGACATGCGCTTTTCGCTTCGCCCTGCACTTGTGCTCGAATGGAGCGTTATTAAACTGGTGCTTCCCGAACATTCTCAGGAGCAGATTGAAGCAAGGGTAGCAAAGCTTGAGCAAAATTTGGCGAGCGGAAACTTTTGCGCAAGCCCCGCCGCAGTGCAAAAGCCAAAGAGCGAGCGCACCGCTTCTGCCCAAAACACCGAGCAAAAGCAAACTTCAAACTCGCCGTCAGCCATAGACTTTGGCTCGCAAATTGAATCCTCTGCGCCCTTAAAAACCACTCTTAAGCGCGAAGCCGACGACGTCGACCCTGAGGCAAAGGCACTTTTTGACAAAGTTGCGAGGAGCGCGCCTGCGATTATCAAGCCATTTTTGCGTTGGTGTCGGGCAAAGGAGATTAAGGGAAATATTCTCTATGTCGAGTCCGAAAAGGACACTTTCACCTTTGATTCTGAGGGCATTTCAAGCGCAATAAACAAAAGCGTCGCCGAACATTCGCAGGGAAGTGTCGTAAAGGTTATATTTAAAAAGAAGGAAATTGCGATGACAGCCGATATCGAGGAGATTGATTGAGTATGGAAAATAAACTCGGGATAACCTCGCAGGCAAAGCTTGCGCTCGAAGAAGAGAAAATTAGCAAACGGCGTGCCTACGAGCTTTTTGAAAACGGATTGCTTAAATCGCTTCCTGCGGGAAAGTTTGAAACTTTGGCGAAGATACACGAACATCTGTTTAGCGAGATTTACGATTTTGCGGGAAAGCTCCG
>CAYJIQ010000003.1:0-23164 GCA_964370275.1 uncultured Christensenellaceae bacterium | reverse complement strand
TATATCGTATCAAGGGTAATGAAATTCACATAATTCAGTGCGGTTCACACTATCGTGACAAGTAGATGTAAAACAGACACTGATAACATTTTGATAACAAAAACTCCCGTAAATGCTGAGACTGTGGAGAATACGTAGAAAAACGTTCCCACGCTTGACGGATTTTAGACTGAGATGCACTCCATTTACATCCATGTGGAGAGAGTGGGAGTAGTGCCAAGGGTGCAAGAAATGGCTTAACAAAGGGATTTCTTGGAGAGAAAAACAGCCATTGATAACAAAATGATAACACTTTTAGTATGCGGAAAATGCCTATTACGTTCGCTTGTGGGGCGGCGTGGGACAATTTGTGCCATGATTACCATCCCGATGGGGGTATGATATCGTCACTTGCATCACCATCGTCACAAATGCTTTTCTAGAGTTGAAAATTAGAATTAGACAATCGTCACAAAAAATATATATTTTCAAACTTACAGCATAAATCCACAAAAACTAAAGTCAAACTCCGTTTTTGTGGATTCGTTTTGTCATGGATTGAACGTGGGCTGGTGATGTATTGTCTACTCGAATTACTCGATGCTTCATGCAAAATAAAAGACTTGGAACATGAAAAAAACTATTACAAAAAAGCACCTACCTCCATTTTTTTGTAAATGCATGCACAGTTCAGGAAAAATTACTGTACATGCCAATGTACAGAATGAGGCGAAAGTGCATTGCTTTGACGGTGTTCCATTGCAGTGGGAGAGGTGACTTTTCTCAGCGGTTTTTGCACTCTGATGAAACTTTCACTTTTACCAAAATTTTTTCAACAACATCAGACCCGTTGAGTGCTACGGCAGGCATGTGGATGTCTTCGGGATACAAAATCATAAAGTGTTTTGGTAAAAGCTCAATTAGCTGTCCTTCACCGTGCATTGTGTAACAATCGTCCTCTTTGTCATAGTCACCATAAATCATCTCAGATGCGTTAGCCCAACCGATTTGTTCACGTCCCTGTACTATGTATTGAATATCAATGTAATCCTTGTGAGACTCGTATTCGCAGTTTTCAATAGGTTCGGTGGTATAGTATTTAGACATAGCGTAAACATCGTCGCTAATTTGGTAGTTTCCCGAAGGCAGACCGCCGTCTTTATGTTCAAGCAAAAACTCCATTGCAAGCCTGAAAGAGTCACTGAGTTTGGCATATTTGTGCACGTTGTTTATTGAATCAAGTATCATTCTTCCTCCTGTAAACTTTATATTGCAAGTAGGGAAGCAATTGTCAAGTCATATTAATTTTGGTTGGTTGTAGATTATCAAAAAATATGTTGCATGTCAAATCAAAGAATTTCATTTTATTTCATAATAAGTGTGATATGTTAATATGCAAGAAATCATGTTTTGGCTTAATAATCAATTTTAATGACAAATAGTATCATAATAACATAAATTTTAATATCGTTTTTTCATCAAATTATATCATTAATCACATAATTCATGTCATTAAAATAAAATTATTGAATAGCCGGCGTATGTATTTTAAAATTTACATGTAATATTAAAAAAAGAGTAGTGTTATACAGCAACTGTGCAAATAAACACTGCGAGGAGGATATGGATGAAGTTTGGATGTTGTACAAACATACAGAATCTGGAGATTCTTGAAAAACTTGAGTACGATTACATAGAACTGGCAGGTAATTCTGTGGCAGCTATGAGCGAAGCGGAGTTTGCCCGTGTTCGAGACAGGCTAGAAAAAAGCAGTGTCAATTGTTGCGGGTTTAATGCCGCCCTGCCTTCAAATGTGGCAATAATAGGTGATTCGTTTAACGAGAAGGTCGCACAAGAATATGCATTTCGTCTGTGTTTAAGGGGTGCGCTTTTGGGGATTTCAGCTATCGGAATAGGCTCGCCTAAGTCTCGAATATTACCAAAAGCTTTTGATGTACTTGAGCAGTGGAAAGTAGCGTACAAGTTTTTGACGATATTCGCACAAGAGGCGGCAAAATTTGAGATAAATGTACTATATGAGGCGCTTAACAAAACTGAAACGGATTTTGGAATCAGTCTGGTTGAAGGACTTGATGTAGTGGAAAATGTAGGCATGGATAATGTAAAGCTTGTGCTTGATATTTATCATATGTACATGCAAAACGAGAGTATCGAAGATGTTTGCCGAGTGATGCCGTACGTAACACATGTTCATATAGCAGAGAGAATAGGGGATTTAAGGGCATATCCCACGTATGATAAATATGAATACTACAAAGATGTGTTCAGAAATATCATGGCAAGCGGTTACGACAAAATTGTCAGCACCGAAGCGTTTGACGGAGATGTTGAAGAGGGTCTTGTCGTGACAAAAAAACTTGTGAGTGAAATAATAAGCGAAATCAGGAGGGAAAAATGAAAAACAGAGTGGTTATAGGTTGTATTGCCGATGATTTTACAGGCGCAAGCGATGCGGCATCGTTTTTGATAGGTCAGGGATTGAAAACAGTGTTGGCAAATGGTATACCCGGTTCGGAATTCAATGAGGATTGCAATGCTATAGTTGTGGCACTAAAAAGTAGGACACAGAAAAAAGAAGATGCTGTTAAAGATAGCTTAGAAGCGATGCGCAGATTAAGGGAACTCGGAGCGGAGCATATATATTTTAAATACTGCTCAACTTTTGATTCTACAAAAGAAGGAAATATCGGACCTGTGAGTGATGCACTCATAGAGCAAACAGGGGACAAATACACGATTCTTTGCCCGGCTTTGCCTGTCAATAAAAGAGAGGTTCGGGATGGGATTTTGTATGTGGACGGAGTAAAGCTTAGTGAGACACACATGAGAAATCATCCGTTGACACCAATGTGGTCATCCTGCATTAAGGAACTTATGACACCGCAAACAAAATATCCGGTTATTGAGTTAAATGCTCAAGAACTTAGCAAGAGTACAGCAGAAATTTTAGAAATGCTGAACGAATATTCAAGGACTTGCGTACATTTTTATGTGGTTACGGACTACTATCAAGAAGCTCATGCAAAGAAAATCGCAGAAGTTTTTGGGAACAACATTCTGCTTACAGGCGGTTCGGGAATTCTTTCGGCGCTTGCTAAAAAATACAGGGAAAATCTTGAGTTTGTCGAAGAGGTGCAGGATAGCGAAACTAAAGGCAGAGCCGTCATTTTTGCGGGGAGTTGCTCCGTTGCGACACTGGGACAGATAGAGGATTATAAATCTAAAGGCTACGCTTCATATCAAATAGACCCCATTGAACTTCTGGAGAAAAAAATAACGTTTGGAGATATTTGGAACGCTATCGAAAACAACGAAAACATGCTGGTGTACACCTCAAACAGCAGCGAAAATGTTTTAAAAGCACAGGAAAGAGGAAAAGAAGTTATTGCAGAGTTGCTTGAGAGTACAACTGCAAAACTTGCGAAAAAAGCTGTGGAAAACGGGTTTAAACGCATAATAGTTGCAGGGGGAGAGACTTCCAGTGCGGGGGTAAAAATGCTCGGTTATGACAGCTTTATGATTGGCAAGAGCATTGCACCGGGAGTGCCGATTATGGCACCGCTTGCAGATAAAACTGTGAGAGTTGTGCTAAAATCCGGGAATTTTGGGCAGATAGATTTCTTTAATAGGGCAATAAAAATGACGGGTGAACAGCATGATTAAGCAGGCAATTTGGGTGTGCCACAGTTTATTTGAGCGAGGAAAAGCAAGCGGAAGTTCGGCAAATATGAGTTTTAGAATAGACGATAAGGTTTATATAACGGGGAGCGGAACGTGTTTTGGTACTATGAAAGCGGAAGATTTTTCCGTCATCAACACAAAAGGTGAGCATATTGAAGGGATTCTGCCGAGCAAGGAATTTCCTCTTCACCTAGCTCTCTACAATGTTAGGGATGTGAGGGCGGTAATACACACGCACAGTTTCTATTCGACAATTTGGTCGTGTATAGTGCATGAGAATGAAAAAGACTGCATACCTCAATACACTCCATATTTGCAGATGAAGCTGGGAAGCGTAGGAATAGTACCGTACCACAAGCCCGGTTCAAAGGAACTTTTTGCGGCATTTGAAGCACGAATTAATGACAGTGACGGATTTTTATTACAAAACCACGGCCCGATAGTTGCGGGTAAGGATGTTATGGATGCGTTTGCTGTGATTGAGGAGTTGGAGGAAAGTGCAAAAATAGCATGGACAGTTCAGAATAAAACACATAAATTTAATAATATATGATACAAAAAAACGAGCTCCGGCAAAAGTCGAAACTCGTTTTTTTATTTGCGTTAAAACGTACTGTTAGTATTCTTCGCTGTAGTCAATACTATCCTCTTGCTCAGTTTCATCACTGACAATTACGTATTTTTTTACGATTTTCCATGCCGAGTAGGTGTTTAGGTAAATCAACGAAGAGAAAACAAAGAGCGCTGCGGGTATGATGGTGATTGGGAAGTATAGGGCGGATAATATCAATACACCGGCAGTAATGATAAAGCACAGCAGATTTCTGAAGAGCTTTGCCATGGTTAATCTGATTGCATTGTTGTATATCACGGACAATGGTAAATCAACCGTGACAAGCATTACAAACACGTAAGGTTGCATCATGTAAAAGACGGTAACACCGCAGAAGTATAAAATAGAGAGCACCATTACCATCATATCAGAGGAGTTGTTAATATAAAAACTAATAAACATATATGTAAGCACGGAAATTGCGCCTACAATCAAACCGGGAATAATTGAAATTTTGAAGTTTCTTTTAAATGCCTTGAGAAAATCTGTCCAAACAAACACAAGGTGTTCGTCGCACATCAATCGAGAAATATGTGTGAGGGACATGACGGCGGCAGGTATCGTGACGATAGGGATACAAAATAGGATGAAAAAAGCATTTAGAGCTAAAAGCTTCCAAAAATGCAACCAAAAAATTTCAAAGGCTCGTGCCACTCCGGTTTTTTGTTCAAATTCCCCCGAACCTTCCTTTACGAGATCGTACTTAAATAATTGAAACTTTTGCATATAATGCCTCCTGCTTAATAGAATTTTTACAGCTTCACACAAATGTAATTTATATATTTTATTATACCATGTACAAACAAATAAGGAAAGAAAAGTCTGAGATATATTTAGTCCAATTATGATATAATTAAAAAATCGCAATTGATATAAAATCTATTGATAAATTTAAAATTTATAGTAAAATTTAAATATAGCCAGAATATTAAAAAATAGACGGGAGAAAAAATGATAAAAGTTTTGATAACGCCTCCCAGTTATGGCAGAGGCGAAAGCGGAGTGTTTAAACTGTTGGAGGACAACGGAATAGAGTATATCACCAACGACAGCGAAGTTGCTTATACGAAGGAAGAAATGAAGGAACTCATCGCAGACTGCGACGGAATAATACTTGGGGTAGACCCGTGCGATGCAGAGGTATTGTCCTGCGCTAAAAAGCTCAAAGTTGTTTCAAGGTTCGGAGTGGGCATGGACAACGTTGATGTTGAGTACCTAAAGGACAACGGGATTGCGTTTTACAGAACGATTGGAGCGAATGCAGATGCGGTAGCAGATTGTGCATTTACACTGATGATGGGTGTAGCGCGCAAAATAATGGAACTTGACGGGGATGTAAAGAGCGGAAAGTGGTACGAAGCAGAAACATATGAAGTTTGCTATAAAACGCTTGGACTTATCGGGCTGGGAGACATCGGCAAAAAAGTTGCACAGCGTGCAAGCGGATTTAGCATGAACGTAATCGCTTATGATGTAGTAAGAAATGATGAACTTGCCGCTCAAATGGGGATTACATATGTTGACACGCTTGAAGAATTGATGAAACAGTCGGATTTTATCAGTATACATGTTCCGATAATTCCCCGAACATACCATCTGATAGACGAAAAGATGCTATCACTTATGAAGCCGACCGGTGTAATTGTAAACACGGCAAGAGGCGGAATAATTGATGAAAAGGCACTTGCAAAGGTTTTAAAGGAAAGAAAAATTTTGGGAGCGGGCATAGATGTGTTTGAAAATGAACCGCTTGAAGAAGATAGTGAGCTAAAAACTCTAAACAATGCCATACTGTTGCCACACTGCTCGGCAGATACGGTTGAAACGACAAAAAAGGTGAGCAACGCAGTGACAATTAACTTGCTTAAAGGGCTTGGATTAGCCGAAATATAGTAAAAACTGGAGGATATTATGAAAAACTATGCAGTAAAAGTAGAAAACCCATATGAAGTGAATATTGTTGAACTCGATATTCCAAAGGCGGGTGCTGGCGAAGTGGTGCTAAAGACAATGTACGCAGGCGTTTGCGGTTCGGACTTCAAAGTTTATTTGGGGAAGATGAACAACGTTACATATCCAAAAATAGCAGGGCACGAATTCTCAGGTGAAATTGTGGACGTTGGAGAGGGTGTAGAAGGATTTGAAAAAGGTATGATAGTGACTTCTACTCCGTATTACGGTTGTGGAACATGCTATTGTTGCAGGCAGGGATGGTTTAACTGTTGCCAAAACAACAAGTGCATGGGAGTGGGAACTGACGGCGGGTTTAGAAATTACGTTACAATTCCCGTAAGCAAGCTGTGCGACGGAAAAAATATACCCCCAAAAACACTTGCAATGATTGAGCCTTTTGCAAACAGCATGAACTTGGTAAAGAGAATTGATCCAAAGCAGGATGAAACCATGCTGATTTTTGGAGCAGGTCCTATAGGGGTGTTTGCGCTGATTGCCGCAAAGCAAAGAGGAGCAAAGGTGTACCTTGCGGACATTTCTCAAAACAGACTCGACTTTGCGCTTGAAATGGGTGCGGACGGCGTAGTTAATTTAAAGGAAAAATCGCTTGCGGATTATGTTAAGGAACAAACGGGCGACGAAGGGTTTAACATCACTGTGGAAGCTGTGGGTAGTGGAGATGTGTTTAAACAATGCATCGAAGCAGTCTCCTTTCACGGCAGGGTGTGCATAATCGGCATGACAACGCAGGATTATTCTCTTAACCACTCGATTATTTCTTACAAAGAAATAACGCTTGTTGGAGCGAGAAATTCTACAAGAGCGGATTTCCTGGATATCATAGACATGATTTCAGAAGGAAAACTTGATATTAATATTGTAAATAAAATGGCTACAAAAGAGTATAAGTTCATGGACGCTGCAGCGATGTTTAAAGAACTTGAAACTATCTATCCCGAACAGATGAAAGTAATCGTGAATTTTGTAGATTAATATTAAAGGAGCAAATGATGAGTGTAACCGTAAAAAAATCAGTTGACACAAAAGTCTTCATGGAAGGACCCGAGGTCTGTAGACTATACTTTAAATCTGAAAAAATAACATTTGGATCCTCAACGCTTTTACCGGGACAGACGGGCGATGTGGACACCGG
Source organism: uncultured Christensenellaceae bacterium (assembly GCA_964370275.1). Classification (GTDB taxonomy): domain Bacteria; phylum Bacillota; class Clostridia; order Christensenellales; family Christensenellaceae; genus CAYJIQ01. The sequence goes on along the minus strand of CAYJIQ010000003.1, from coordinate 15,764 downwards.
ACATGCAGAATCTGAAGAAATATTCTACGTTGCATGTGGGCATGTATTGCTAAATTGTGGTGGGGATTTTTATGAGCTGTTTGAAGGTGATGCGGTATGCATTCCGCCCACTGTTCCACATCAATTAAGCAATATTGGAGAAAAAAAGGCTATTGTAACTTGGAGCATGGCTCCGAGTGAGTAAAAAAGGAGATAACAATGAAAAGCGAAATAATTATTATGCTGACGCACAACGACCAAACTGTAGAAAATGCACTTGAGGTGTTTAACAGCTGTAAAGATCTTCCCGTAAAATACTGGGGATTTAAAGATGTTGGGCTACCAAAAGATAAAATGCAAGAGCTTCACGATGCGATGAAGACGGCAGGCAAAGAGACCTTCCTTGAAGTTGTGACATACACAAGCGAAGAATGCATGAAGGGTGCACAGCTTGCAGTTGAGTTTGGATATGATTACCTTATGGGAACAATTATGTACCCCGAAGTTTGGGATTATTTAAAGGATAAGCCTATAAAATACTTGCCGTTTGTAGGCGAAGTTTCGGGAAGTCCGAGCGTTCTTGGTGGAAGCATCAAGAGCATGGTAGCACAGGCACAGGAGTTCTCTAAAATGGGAATTCACGGCGTGGATATTCTTGCATACAGAGCTACAGATGCAGACCCGGCAGAACTTGCAAAAGCGCTTGTTGACCAAACAGACTTTGTAATATGCGTAGCCGGAAGCATAGGAAGCGAAGAGAGAATAAAAATTGTAGACAGCATCAATCCTTGGACATTCACAATGGGCAGTGCGCTGTTTACAAAGAATTTTGTTCCCAACGGAAACTTTAGGGAAAATCTTGAGAAAGTAATTGAAATTATGGGAGGAATTAAAGATTGAAATATGTTGTAGGCGTTGACGTAGGCACTACCGCAATAAAATCTGCAATCTTTGATGAAAATGGTGTAATTAAGGGAAGCTGTACGAAAGAGTATACGCTAAAAACTCCGAAGTCTCAGTGGGTAGAGCTTGATGCAAATGCCTATATAGAGGCGTTCAGAGGCTCGCTTGAAAGCATGTTTGAAAGTGCTCAAGTGCAAAGAGAGGATGTTGCCTCACTTGCGCTTTCAGCACAGGGAGAAACGTTATTTTTCCTGGATGAAAAAGGTAATCATTTAAGAGATGCAATTGTTTGGATGGACAATCGTGCTGCAAACGAAGCTGAACGCTTGCAAGAAAAGTTGGGCGGAAGGGAAATCGTACACAAAGTAACAGGACAGGTAGAGATGTGTGCGACATGGCCGGCGTCAAAAATTTTGTGGGTAAAGGAAAATCAGCCGGATGTTTATAAAATGACATCTAAATTTTTATTAATTGAAGATTTGTTTATCTATTTGCTCACAGGCAAGTTTGTCGCAGAGGATTCGTTGCTTTGCTCAACAATGTATTTTGACATAAATACCCGCACCTATTGGAAGGAAATGCTGGATGCACTGGGTATTAGCGAAGCGCAATTACCCGAGATTAGAGAGTCGGGAACAGAGGTTGCAAATATTTCACCTTCAGGAGCCGCCATGTTTGGATTGAGCGAAAAGACAGTTGTGTGCATGGGCGGGCTAGACCAAGCGTGTGGTGCTATCGGTGTTGGCAATGTTACAGAAGGAATATTTACCGAGAGTACAGGTGCGGCACTTGCAACGGTAGCGTTGACTTCACAGCCAATGTTTGATGAGGCCGGCCAGATGCCGTGTTTTGCGGGCGGAATTCCCGGAACATTTATGATACACTCCTTCTCTACAGGAGGAATGGTGATGAGATGGTTTAGGGACAATTTCTGTGAAAGCGAAAGAGCAACTTCAAAAGTTACGGGCATTAACACCTATACACTGATTGACAAAATGGTGAACTCAGTGCCTGTCGGCGCTGATGGATTAATGATGATTCCTCACCTTCAAGGTTCGGGGCCGCCCGACACAAATTCTTACGCAAAAGGAAGTTTTCAAGGATTGACGCTCTCACATACAAGGGCGCATTTTGCCCGGGCTATTATGGAGGGCGTTACAATGGTTCTTTTGCGCATGAAAGAGGCTACAGAATCCATGGGCGCACAGGTGACAGAAATTCGCTCGCTTTCGGGCGGTGCACAGAGTGCGGCGTGGTGTCAGATAAAGGCGGATGCGACGGGGTGCGTTGTAAAAACAATGAAAAATACGGAAAGTGCTGCGTGTCTGGGTGCTGCAATTCTCGCAGGTGTGGGCGTTGGAATATGGGAAAATGTGCAAGACACAGCTAAGCGTTTTACGCAGGATGATGTCGTATATACACCTAACAAAGAAAACAAAGACGTATACGACAGAATGCTTAAGGACTACAAACTGTTGTTAAAAGAATTGGACGAGTCATATAAAAGGATGTAAATAAAGGAGGATAAAATGAACAAGGCTATTAGAATTAACGGAGCAAGAGATATAGAAATAATCGATTTGCCGATGCCTGAACTTACAGATTCACATGCTGTTCTCAAAGTTAAGTATGGCGGCATATGCGGTTCTGATTTTAAAGTGTATTTGGGAAGCATGAACAATGCAGAATTTCCACTTATTGCCGGACATGAATTTGTTAGTGAAATAGTGGAAATCGGCAAAAACGATTATGGCTTGGAAGTGGGCATGGAAGTCATCGGTTTGCCGTACTTTGGATGCGGTGAGTGCTGGGCTTGCAAAAGAGGATACCACAACGGTTGTCCGACAAACAGAACCATGGGCGTCAGAAGAGACGGCGGGTTTAGACAATATATAAGTATGCCTGTTTCAAGATGCATTCCGGGCAAGGGAATAGATGCAAAAACTTTGGCGCTGGTTGAACCGTTCCAGGCAAGTTTGCACTTTGTAAAAATGTGTGATGTTAAACAGGGAGATACTGTTGTTGTGTACGGTGCGGGACCGATAGGCATTTTTGCGGTTACTGCGGCAAAACTCCGTGGAGCGAAAAAAGTATACAGTGTAGATATTTCTGATTGGAGACTTAACAAAGCTCTTACGATGGGTGCGGATGGTGTTTTCAACCCCAAAAAAGGAAATTTGCAAGAATGGGCAAATGAAGTTACAAACGGCGAGCTGTTTGACAAGGCACTTGATTGTGTCGGAAACCCATCCGTCTACATGGATTGCATCAACACATGCACAATCAGAGGAACTGTCGGAATACTTGGTGTAACCAAAGAACCTGTATCTTTTGATTATTCGATTATTTCAATGAAAGAGCTGAAGATTGTAGGCGCAAGAAACGGAATGAGAGAGGATTTTGAAGAACTTATAGATAAGATTTCAACGGATACTCTTGGCTATGATATCAAAGATATGATTACGGGTGTGTACGATTATACCGAAGTCGAAAAGGTTATGGGTATTATAGAAAAGGACAACGAGCACGTAATGAAGATGCTTTTAAAATTTGACATATAATTAATAAGGAGAATAAAAATGAACAACAAAATTAAGTACGAATTAAAATCAACACTCGTAGCAGCACACAAAAGATTTATGGAACTCGACTACTCGCCCATAAGCGATGCGGGAGATCTTTCGTTAAGAGACCCCGATACGGATTATGTATACTTTAGCCCAAATAAAGGTGAGGGGATGGACGTTCCCGACTGGACGTATATTACAGAGGACGACATTGTGGTAACAGATATTGAAGGTAACATCGTAGATGGCAGACCCGGCAATATTCCAACTTGCGAGAACTGGATGCACAGAGAAATTTACAAGGCGCGGCCTGATGCTAATGCAATCGTACACAGTCACTGCATGTATTCCTCGGCATTTTCGATGGTGGGAAAAGACATTCCTTTGGCGTTGTCGGAGATGAGAAAGTTTGGCGAGGATATCCATTGCTCAAAGACTTTTGGTCCCGCAGGTAGCCCTGAACTTACATACAGTGTTGTAGAGGCGCTTGGAAAAATCAACAAAGCGGCACTTGTTAAAAATCACGGCGCTGCTTGCATCGGAGCACACATGAGAGAAGCTTTTGAAGTATCTATATATGTAGAGAAACTGGCTCAAACATGCATCTTGGCATCAACGTTGGGTGAAATAATCCCTATTCCCGAACAATACAAAGGTAACGACTAGTTCGGTAGTGTCACTGTATAGTTGCAGAATTTTACTAGGTTCTGCAACTATATTTTTTCATAGAGCACTTGTAGAAGCAAGGTTATAGTGTTATAATGAATTTAAGTTTTCTTTCAAAATTGAAAACTGAATGAATAATTACTAAAGGATGCTAAAATTATGGCAAGTATAAAAGATGTTGCTATGAGGGCCGGCGTATCTATAGCTACGGTATCAAATGTATATAATGACTCCGCAAGAGTAAAAGATGCTACAAAGGCAAAAGTTTTGCTTGCGGCAGATGAATTAAATTATAATTGTGTAGGAAACTTAGATGTAAAAAAACGCAATATGAACAGACAAATTGGTGTTATTACCGAAGATATTACAGAATTTAACACTCCAAAAATTGTGGATGCGATTACAGAGTTCTCGGAAAAACTTGGCTGGGATATGCTGTTGATTAACCTAGGTATACACAGCGAAACAGAGACTGATGAATTTGAATATATGCGAATTGCGAAAAATGCTTTAAATGTGTTGCTCGCAAAAAATGTTGACGGTATAATATACGTTGCAAATCAATGCAGAGAGGTGAAGAATCTGGTAGATGGATATGCTACTCCTGTTGTATATGCGTATTGCAGTGGCAACAATGAGAATTCAGTTTCCGTAATATATAAGAACGGAAAAATTGCATATAACATGACAAAACACCTGATTGAAAAGGGGCATAAAAATATCGGGATAATCGCCGGTTTAGAAAACAACATACATGTACAAGACCGCATTGTGGGCATACAAAAAGCACATTTTGATGCGGGAATATTATATAATCCAAGGAACATTGAGCGGGGAGATTGGAATTGTACAGCCTCGGGGTATAATTGTATCCAAAGGTTGCTAAATAACGATGTTACAGCTGTTTTTTGTCTTAATGATATTTTGGCGGTAGGTGTTTACGAATATGCCGCAGACAATAGAATAAAGATACCAAAAGATTTATCGGTAGTGGGGTTTGACGATAGAGACTGTGCAAGGTTTCTTTATCCTAAACTCACAACAGTTGCATTGCCTCTAAAAAAAATAGGCGAGTCTTGTGTGCAAAATATGAGCATTCTGTTGCAAGATAAGGACCTATTAAATGATAATACAAATATTAAATTGGATTGTGAGATAGTGTTTAGAGACTCTGTGGCGAGACTCAAATGATGGATACAGATCATGAAAAAGTTTCTAAGAGAACACAAAAAATTAACGCTTAAAAACATAAGAATCATCATATTACCCATTATTATTCCGACTATGATGTTGGGTATTTTGGCAAGTTTTGTCATAGAATCGGAAATAAGTACCAGAATATACGACAATACAGTGCAAATAACCGATCAGGTGAGAAGAGAGGTTGAACATATTTTTCAAGCCCCTAATTCGGTTGCATCTTATTTTGATGTAAATGCAAAATATATGCAAGATTTAAAGAAACTGTTGGCAAAAGAAATTGCCACACCGTATTCTTCAGCTGAATATGACGATGAAGAGGCGATAAAAAACATAATAAAGACCGCACAGTACAACAACCACTACATACATTCAATCTATGTTTATCTTCAAAATGACTTGAATAATTTCTTTACGGATGTTGGTCTGGTAGAGGGCAACAATTATGTAAAGGAAGCCGCTTGGGAAGAGCAATATGTGCAAATGCAACCGAGCGATGTGTTTTTGGTTGGGCAAAGAACTATACTTGACGGTTTATACGGTGCAGAGGGAGTGCACTGTATTTCGGTAATGCGACAAGTACAGGACAACGACGTGTCTAACGAAAAAAATGCAGTAGTTGTTGTAAATTACAGAAGCGAACTTGTGGAACAATATCTTAAAGAAGGTGTTAGTTTTGAGGGCGGAGCGATGATATTAGTCGATGGCAATGACAGTGTTTTATCTTCTTCCTATAGAGATGAAAACAGATTTGCGGTTGCCTCAAAAGAAAATGGCGGTCAAGTGTCTGTACAGGATGTATTTGATTCGGAGAAATTTGTGTCCATCGAAAGCCATTCAAAAGAATTTGGAATAGGTGTGGTATACTTGATACCTAATGAGGTGTATTACCGAGACGTTACGGTTTTGCATGTAATGGTTGTGCTCTTTATTTTTGTTGCACTCGCTATCGGAATAAGGCTATCCTTTGTCATGGCAAAGCGGAATATCAGAAGTCTGGAACTCGTTGTGTCTACGATAAATGCCGCAGAATCGGGGCATGTGCTGGAAATTCCGGAAAACACATTAGAGGATCAGTACGACTACATTTTGCAAAATGTGCTTACAATGTACGTACAGAGAAATTTGCTCAAAGACCAGATTAACGAAGATAAATATACCATGAAAACCATGGAGATGAAGCTTTTGCAGGCTCAAATAAATCCCCATTTTTTGTACAATACGTTAAAAACAATATTTTGGAAGTCTATAGCTTTGACACAAGGTCAAAATAACGTGAGCAACATGATTGAAGATTTGTCTGAAATAATGCTTTATGTTTTTAATGTTCCGGGAACACAAGTCACTCTGGCGCAGGAGGTGAAGTACGCTCAAAACTATATCAATCTTCAAAAAGTTAGATATGACAACGGTTTTTCCGTAATATGGGATTATGACGAACAGTTAGAAAACGCAAGCGTGCTTAAACTTATGTTTCAGCCGATTTTAGAAAATGCTTTGATGCACGGGTATTCTGGAAAGTTAGGCAGAAAGTTCAGGTTAAAAATATCTTTGTATAAACGTGGCGACAACATAGTTACAACAATTACTGACAATGGTATCGGAATGTCAAAAGAAACGCTACAGGTTGTACAAGCGAGAATTGACAGCAAGGAAGAGGCGAACTGTCATATAGGCTTGGCAAACGTAAAAAAACGTTTGTTTTTAATGTATTCAAATGCGGAGCTTGAATTTAAAATTAGGAGTAAAGAAAATTTAGGAACGTCAATTAGTATAGTTTTTCCGTATTTGGATAGATAAGTAATCGCTCGTTAGTATTAATTATCAAGACCGCGCTGGCGATATTCCCGGGGAGAAACTCCGAAATAATGCTTAAATGCACGAGTAAAATTAAACTGATTGCTGTATCCGACAAGCTCACTAACCTCATAAACGCTGGTTTCTATGTCATCGAGAAATTTTTTTGCGTTTTCCATTCTGATTTCGCTAAGATATTCGCTAAAAGTAATGTCTGTCGTTTTTTTAAACAACTTGCTAATGTAGTCGGGGTTCATTCGTAAATGACTAGCTGTGGAATTAAGAGTAGCTTCTTGATAATGCTCCTGTATATAGTCCTTAATCTTACATACGATTTTTTGATTATACGACATAGGCGAATTCGGTTCGGGAAGTTTGTTAGTTGTATCTAATTCCTGTTTGAGTTGTGTAAAAACAGACATTAGCTCGTCATAGTTCATAGCTTTTTGAACATACATGCTAACACCGTATTTAATTGCCTTTTGAGCGTATTCAAAATCGGTGTACGCACTCATCAGCACAACCTTTGTGTTGATTCCCTCTGTTTTTATGCGGTTTGCAAGCTCAAGTCCTGTAAGTTCAGGCATGACAATATCGCTAAGTACAATGTCTACTTTGTTTTCCTTTATATATTCATAGGCGAGGATTCCGTTACAGGTAGCAAAGACTACTTGAAATCCAATGGTGTTCCAAGGAAAAAAATTGCTCAACCCATTTCTTATTTCGTTTTCATCATCTACAATAACTATAGTATACATTAATTTCTCCTGTTTCAAAATTTTAATTTATTTTAATATATCACCAATTTAAAAAAATGTCAATAAAATTTCAATATTCACCAATTTTGTCTTGCTCACTTTTTCCTTAATATCAAAAATAATTATCACTATGGACAATCATCAAAAAACCCACGTTTGCCGCTTATGGGCACACGTGGGTTTTTTAAGAAATTATTATTGGTTTAAGGGTTCTTCTATAGGAATGCTTTTTGCTTCATCATGGGGAAGAAGTAGATTAACATTTGTCTGAGGGTTAAACAAATGATATTTTGTATCGGGTATAGTAAAGCTCACCTCGGTATTAGAACCCGCTTTAACAGCATAGCGGTCAAGTTCGGTGACATCCGCCCTAAGAATTGCCATGCAACCTTGTACATTTATATGAAGATACATCTCATTACCCAACATCTCGGAAACTTCAAGCCTAGAGCTTATGGCGTTTTCCGAATCACGCAGACAAATTTTCATGTGTTCGGGGCGAATGCCAAGGGTAACTTCTCCGCCGGGTTGGTTGTTTTCAAGCAATACTTTTTGATGTTCATCTGGGACATGTAGAGACCTACCGAACACTTCAACTTTGTATAAGTCAGATGTTTTAATGAGTTTCGCTTTAAAAAAATTCATTTGCGGTGTGCCTATAAAGCCTGCAACAAAGCGATTATTAGGGCGGTAAAATACGTTATAAGGACTGCCGATTTGCTGAATAAATCCGTCCTTCATAATGACTATCCTATCACCTAATGTCATCGCTTCGGTTTGATCGTGAGTGACATAGATAAAAGTTGTGTCTATCTTCTTCCTTAACTTAATAATCTCGGCTCTCATCTGATTACGCAGTTTTGCATCAAGATTGGAAAGCGGTTCGTCCATCAAGAACACTTGTGGGTTACGCACGATTGCCCTGCCAATCGCAACTCTTTGCCTTTGTCCGCCCGACAAAGCTTTGGGTTTTCTCTTTAAATATTCGCTAATCCCAAGTATGTCTGCGGCTTCACGAACTTTTTGGTCAATTTCCGCTTTTGGTGCTTTACGCAAACGTAGAGCAAATGCCATGTTCTCGTATACGCTCATATGAGGATAAAGCGCATAATTCTGAAAGACCATCGCTATATCCCTGTCCTTAGGAACAACATTATTAACAAGTTTGTCCCCAATGTAGAGTTCGCCCGAACTTATCTCCTCAAGCCCTGCAATCATACGAAGGGTAGTGGATTTCCCACAGCCTGATGGACCAACCATTACGATGAACTCCTTGTCTGCAATTTCAAGATTAAACTCCTGAACTGCAACGATACCCTTGTCATAGACCTTCTTAACGTCTTTTAGTGTTAAAGATGCCATAAGTTAATGCTTTAAGAAATGAAGTTTACACACATTTCTCTCGCAAACCCGAAGTTGATGGAACGTATCGAGAATGCATTGTAACAGGTCTCCACGCTGCTACACCGCAAGCATAAGCGGATAACAACCTCCTTCTTTTATAACCTATTATTATACAGTGGAGTAATATAAAGGTTAATGTAGTTTTGGCGATGCGCCAATAGCTTTTTTGTATTCAATTAATTATATTATGAAAGGAATTCTCGTACAAGCATCTTTGCGGTATAAAATAAATCATTTAAAACAGGAGATGTCAAGTATTGATATAAACATTCGTATTCGTATAACAATAATGACATAAATGCTATAATTTTATTATGATGCGTCCAAAATTGCTACACGCTCATGTCGAGCGATAATATGATATCATATAACTGTGTCGAATTATGATATATTGCAGAATAATGATATTTATTCAGAGGTTCAAAGATATTTAATGACATTATACAATACTTGCGGATATTTGAAAATATTATATAATTTAATCATATAAAAAAACAAAAGAACATACGTATCTAATCGCTTAGGCGATAAAAATAAAAGGAGAGAAGAAATGAAAAAAGTATTACTCGTAACACTGTGTTTGGTTATGGCGATTTCTGTTGTAGCATGTGCACCCGCTCCGGCTCCGTCGCAGGAATCATCTAACACCGGCACCGAAGCAACAGGCGAAGCTACAGGTGAAGCAACAGGCGACAGCGCAGAAAAAGTTAGCTTGCGTTTTATGTGGTGGGGTGGTGACGAAAGACACCAAGCAACATTAGCGGCAATTGAACTCTACGAAGAAAAAACAGGTGTTGAAATCGTAGCCGAATACCAAGGTTGGGAAGGCTATGAACAGAAGATGATGACACAACTTTCGGGCGGAACAGCTGCGGATATTATACAGTTAGATGCACCATGGTTGCTCACAATGGCACAAAATGAAACGTTCGTAAACCTCAATGAAAAAACAGATTTGATTGATTTTGACAAGTTTGACGCAGAGTTCTTGAAATCGGGTTGTGAGGTGGACGGAATTCTGAGTGGACTTCCTACAGGTGTTAATGGAATGACGATGGTCGTTAATAAACAATTTATGGAAGACAACGGTGTTGATTTGACAAAAACTTACACTTGGGACGAATGGTTTGAATTAGGCGAGCAGATTAATGCTGCAAATCCCAGTAACTACATAATGGCATGGGATGTTAGTGAATCGTGGGCATACTTTGAAGACTACATAAGAAATAAAACAGGCGATTTCATCATAGGCGATGACTATAACATTCACGCATCAAGAGAACAGATTCTTGAGTCTTTACAAATGATGGAAAAAATGTACACGTCAAATTCATCTGTTCCGCTTAGTGAAGTACAACCATTTTTCAGCGCAATGGATACCAGCCCCAAATGGATTAACGGAGAAATCGGTGCATTTGTAGACTTCACAAGCAAGCTGGATGTTTGGATGTCATCATCGGATAACGAAGTTACAACAATGCAGATACCGTTGCCGACAGATGCGGCTATGACAGGTGTTACATACAGACCCGCATCATTATACGGAGTGCCAAAAAGCTCAGAAAATCAGGATGAGGCTATTAAATTCATCAACTGGATGCTGACAGACCCCGAAGCAGCTGTATTGCTTGGAACTGTTCGCTCAGCTCCCGCAACAACAAGCGGTATGGAAGCGCTTGAAGAAGCAGGACAGCTTAGTCCTGTTCTGGTAGAAGCACTTGATAGAGCCGGCGCAGATAAAGCACCCGCAGCACCCTTTGTAATGGGCGATGCAGAAATCGTGCAAATTTTCAATGATACTTTCCAGAGCATAGCATCTGGACAGTCAACACCCGATCAGATGGTTGATGAACTCATCGGTAGACTCGAAATGAGACTGGGAGAGATGGAAGCTGCAGGCTAAGCAAAAAATAAATGGATGGGTGGTCGAGAAAATAATTAAAGACCACCCATTCCTATATGGAGTGTGTTTATGAAAAAAAATAAAAAAGCGGTAAACATCAAACCGATGAAGTTAGGGACGGGAAGACGAAGTGGAAGAATTGGATACGCATACATAGCTCCTTGGATAATAGGTCTGCTGGTATTCCAGCTTATTCCGCTAGGATCATCATTATATTATTCATTTACTAACTATAATATTTTGGGAGAAGCTGAGTTTATCGGTTTAACTAACTATGTAAATGCATTTACAAAGGATCCTACATTCTGGGATTCGTTAGGAGTAACTTTAACTTATGTGTTCACTTCAGTGCCTGCAAAGTTAATAATGGCGTTGGCAATGGCGTTGATTTTGAACTCTAAATTAAAGGGAATAAAACTATTTAGAACAGCGTATTACATACCCTCGATAATGGGTGCAAGCGTTGCGGTGTCAATTTTATGGAGATTTATGTTCATGAAAGAGGGATACATCAACACCATTATTGAATTTTTTGGCGGAGAACCTGTTGATTGGCTTGGAAGTCCTGGGACAGCTATGTTTGTTATAGTAATGATAACCGTATGGCAGTTTGGTTCATCTATGGTTTTATATTTAGCGGCACTTAAAAATGTTCCGAATGAACTATACGAGTCCGCAAAGATAGACGGAGCAGGAAAGGTCAGAAGGTTGTTTAAAATAACTCTTCCAATGATTTCACCGATAATATTCTTCACTGTTATCATGCAATTGATTGAAGCATTCCAGAGTTTTACAGCCCCAATGTTGATTACCTCGGGTGGGCCTGCAAAGGCAACATACTTGTACGGTATGATGCTATACGACAATGCTTTTAGATTCCAAAAAATGGGATATGCATCCGCATTATCATGGATACTGTTCATCATTATCATAATATTTGCTGTTGTTATATTTAAATTCTCAAATGCAGCAGTATATTACGAGGATGGAGGTAAGAAGAGAAAATGATTATGGCTAAAAAAAGGATAATAAGCCCGATAAAGTACATATTGCTGATAGGGCTGGCGTTTATAATACTATTTCCGTTGATTTGGATGTTTTTTGGAACTTTTAAAGAAAATCAGGAATTGTTTTCATCGCTAAACTTGCTGCCTGAAAGCTTTGATCCGATTTCGTACACAGAGGGTTGGCAGAGCGCCGGAGAATATACGTATACGACATATTTTTTAAACTCGTTGTTACTGGTTGTACCGACTACAATTTTCACGGTAATATCGAGCATCATCATTGGATATGGGTTTGCAAGGTTTGAATTTAAATACAAAGGATTATTAATGGCGATAATGATTGGAACCATGATGATACCAAATGCGGTTCTGATTGTGCCCAGGTACTTGCTTTATAACTCCTTTGGTTGGCTTGATACATACAATGTGTTTTATTTCCCCGCATTGTTTGGATGTTACCCCTTCTTTATCTACATGTTCATCCAGTTTTACAGAGGAATTCCCAGAGACTTGGACGAAGCGGCAAAAATTGACGGATGTAATTCGTTTAGAATACTGTGGAGTATACTCATTCCGCTGATGAAACCTGTTGTAGTTTCGGCAACACTGTTTCAGACGGCTTGGATGTGGGAAGACTTCTTTAACCCGCTCATTTATATTTCAAGTACCAGTAAATTTCCGGTATCAATGGCTTTGCGAATGTCACTGGATGCCGCAAATAAAATCGATTACAGCAATGTGCTTGCAATGGCGTTGTTGTCTCTGTTGCCGGTGACAATTCTTTTCTTCTGTGGGCAAAAGTATTTTGTTGAAGGTGTCACAACGACGGGAATGAAAGGTTAAACTAATATAATAAGGGAGGCTACCCTGGTGTGTTTATAACCGCACCGGCTAAAATATTTATGGCAGAACTAAAATTAAAACAAATAAAAAAGATATATGGGCAAGACATAGTTGCGGTTCATGAGTTTAACCTTGAAGTTGCAGACAAAGAGTTTATTGTACTGGTAGGACCTTCAGGTTGCGGAAAATCCACAACATTGCGAATGGTGGCGGGGTTGGAGGATATTTCAGGAGGGGAATTGTATATCGGCGAAAACCTGGTAAATGATGTTCACCCAAAAGATAGAGATATTGCAATGGTTTTTCAAAACTACGCATTATATCCGCATATGACCGTCTACGAAAACATGGCATTTGCACTTAAACTTAGAAAAATGAACAAGGAAGAAATTCGTAAAAAAGTTGAAGAGGCGGCTAAAATACTAGGAATTACACAGTATTTGCAGCGAAAACCCAAAGCACTTTCGGGCGGGCAAAGACAGCGTGTTGCTATAGGGCGTGCGATTGTAAGAGAACCAAAGGTGTTTTTGATGGACGAGCCACTGTCAAACCTCGATGCAAAGCTGCGAAACCAAATGAGAGCTGAGATAATAAAGCTACGGGAGAGGATTAATACAACGTTTTTATACGTGACACACGACCAGACGGAGGCCATGACGCTGGGAGATAGGATTGTGGTTATGAAAGACGGATATGTTATGCAAACGGGTACTCCTCAAGATGTGTTTTATCGTCCGAAAAATATGTTTGTTGCAGGGTTTATTGGTTCACCCATGATGAATTTTCACGAAGCAAGGTTGGAAAGAGTAGGCGATGATTACGTAATACAAATTCAAAATTCCGTAATACCCGCCTCATATGATATGCAAAAAGTATTAAAATTAAATAGCGAACAAGCTCAAAATGTAATGATAGGTGTTCGGCCTGAACATATCAGAATTTTGCCGAAGAAAGAAGAAAATTGCCTGGTAGCTAAGTTGGAAGTTAGCGAAATGATGGGTAGTGAAATTCACTTCCACGTGAATTTTGAAGGGAAAAACATGATAATTAGAGTACATACGGACGAAGTACCGGATGGAATAGGGCTCAAGGATTCGGGAGATAACGAAATATACTTTACTTTTGCGAACGAGATGATGAAGATATTTAACCCTGAATCGGGAGAAAGTTTAATAGATAAATAGAAGGGGAGAGTATATGGAATTTTTAAAGAAAACGGATTGCAAAGGCGAGATGTTGCCGGGAAGAATTATTTCAAAAGTAGTGGGAAAAGACAGCCCGATTGTAAGCGAAAGAATGTCGGTAGGTTTTGCAAAATACTGTAAGGAAGCAGGAACGATGCAACCGCACAAACATGCCGAGGAAACAGTGTATATTGTTGATGCTGTTAATGCATGGATGAGGTACGGAGATACGAACAAATGTGAAAAAGGAAAAATAGACCTTGAAAACGGTATGATGATACGCTATGATGAAGATGAATGGCATGTGTTTGAGTACGAAGAAGGCGGTCACTTAGAGATTATATTTATTTATGGACAGGCAGATAATCTCAGACCGGAGCAAAAAAAGTAGTATATTATACAAATATAAGCGTTCTAAAATGAGGAATACCAGGTAAATACACGGTATTCTTCGATTATTAATTTAAGAGGTGGTATTAAAATGAGAAAAAATTTCGGAGCTAAGCCGTATTCTTACACACAACCAGTTCATATAATTGCAACATATGACGAAAACGGACAACCTAACGCAATGAATGCGGCATGGAGCGGAATTTGTGCTTCCAATCAAATTATGTTTCATTTAAGCACACGACATAAGACGGTTAAGAATATTATCTCAAGAAAAGCATTTACCGTAAGCATAGGCAATGAAAAGAATATGCTGGCTTGCGATTATGTTGGAGTTGTTTCGGGAAACAACGAACCGGAAAAATTTGCTAAAGCCGGATTCACACCGCTAAAGTCAGAATTTGTGGATGCCCCTCTTATTGCGGAGCTTCCCATGGCACTAGATTGCAAACTCATAAGTTTTGACGAATCCACAGGAATTTTGTTGGGTGAGATTGTAAACGTCAATGCAGACGTGGAGATTTTAGACAATGGAGGTAAAATAGATCCTAAAAAGTTATGCCCGATTATATTTGACCCTGTGAATAATGATTATCTTACAATAGGAAAGAAAGCAGGAAATGCTTTTGAAGACGGCAAAACAATTAGCCGATAGGAGTAGCTTTTAATGAATTTCGGTTTTTGTTTAATAATGGAAACATCGAAGGTGCAAAATTTTTATTGACTACAAAAAAATGACGACAAACAAACTATTAGCATAACAGAAAACCTAAAGATGTTTGTTTGTCGTCGTACCTTGGTGAAAATAGAACACAAAACAGGTGTTGATAACATTTTGATAACAATAACCGCCGTAAATGCTAAGGTTGTGGAGAATAAATAGAAAAACGTTACCGCGGTTGACAGATTTTAGACTGAGATGCACCCGTTTTACAATCAAAAGGAGAGAGTGGGAGTAGTACCAAGGATGGTGAAAATGGCTTAACAAAGGGGTTTTTTGAAGGTAAAAATAGCCATTGATAACAAAATGATAACACTTTTAGTATCATGATACTAAGTCAGCCAGTAAATAGCGCTTATTTAATCGGATTTTCTCGGATATGAGGGAATCCGATTTTTGGAGTGCTGTCAAAATCTATGATTTTGCTAACAGCACCCACGCA
>CAYJIQ010000002.1:0-27213 GCA_964370275.1 uncultured Christensenellaceae bacterium | reverse complement strand
TTTCCCACTCTTTTCCGCCGAGCTTTGAAAGTTGCGCGTTTTCGTCTCCCGGGCCAATGTATTTTTGAACTCGGTCTATCTGCGATGTTTGGACAAAAAGAGTGTCCCCGCCTTTGTATTCAAGCTCAAGGTAGTCCGCCTTGACCCCCGCAACGTCCATTGTTTTAACGCCGAGAAATCGACCTTTTCCCTGAATTTCGTGGACGACGACATCGCCGACATGAATATCTGCAAGGAAGTCTTCTAGGTTTTTTGCCTTTTTAGCTGTCTTTTTATGAGAGGAAGTGCGGTGAGCAAATATGTCGCATTCGCTTAGGAATAGCGAGTCTGCAAGCTCAAATCCGGAAGAAAGCTTCGCGCTCACGCTCCAAACTCCGCCGACTTTTGCACTTAGGTTGCCGTCGGTGAGAGGAGCTTCAATTCCGTGCTCGAGCAGTTCGTTTGAAAGCGATGCCGCACGACCGCCTGCAAACATGTAGACCGAGCCTGTTTTGGCACGAGCTTTTACTGCCTGTGCAAGTGCGTGCATGTCGCCTACAAACCCGACAGCCTGCCGCACATTTGCCGAAATCCTGTTTTTAAAGTGCGCGCGCAGCCCCGAGATGTCTATGGTGCAGACATTTCTCTTTGTGAATTCTTCCAAGTCGTACCGCCATGAATTTTCGCATCCAAAAGCGCCGCCTGTGTCCAAAACGGACGCAAAAAGCTTTAATCTGTCGTCAAGTCTGCGTGTATCCTCGGCAAAGACGTGTGCCATGTCCGCAAAAATAACAATCGGGTTTTGGAGGTAGGCGGTCACTATGTCGGAGTAGTCCATCACGCCGACAAACGCCTCTATGTTGGGGAATCTGCCCCATTCTTCAAGTTCAAAGTTATATCTGTGCGCAACCGAGCTGAGCGGTTCGCAGGAATTTAAGTATTGCGTAAGTTTTTGCTTTGCCTCTTCGCTTGGGGTTACTTCCTCTGCGGGATGAATGCTTATGCGGGAAAGTTCCTCTCCGTACGAACGCTGTGTTTCGGGGTCGAACCTTTTTATGCTTTCGATTTCGTCGTCGAAAAACGTTATGCGGTAGGGAGAAGATTCTGTGTAGATTTCAAGAATTTCGCCTCGTCCGGAAAACTGTCCTCTGCCTTCGATGAGCGAAACTCTTCTATAGCCGCCCCTTGCAAATTTTTCTGCGAGAGTTTTTGGCGGGACAACCTGTCCGGCTTCCAGCTCAAAGTGCAACGAGAAGAATTGGCTCTTCGGGCAAAGTTTGCTCATGAGCGCATCGGGCGACAAAAAGGCAACACACCTCCCCATTGTCATCTTTGAAATGGCATAAACTCTTGCTGCGCTAATCTCGTTTGCTCGAGCTTCGACATGGCTCATCTCGGGGGAGGGAGAGGGTAAATATACTCCGTTGGTGTATAAATATTCTCTTGATGCCGTCTTCGCGCTCAGGTCGTTTGCGCATACATATACCACGCTGCGCTCTGTATGCTCCGAAATGGCGTGCAAAAGATGCGGTGTGAGCCCCCCCGCCAAACCTTCCACCGACACCTTGTCGCTTGATATTATCTTTTTAAAAAATTCCTGCTCGGAAAGCTTATCTAAAATACACTTCATTATTCTTACCTTTTAAGACATTAAGACTTCTAATATTAAGACTTCAGGCACTAAAGGAAGACCTTGAGCTCTGCCCAAACTGTCCCTCAGTTCGAAATAGTCGTCCGCTATCGTCTTGTCATTTTAGCTCTGCGGACTCCTTTTCTCACTGGTCTTACGTCTTGCTTCATCGCCCACAGGGCGCGCAAGACGTAAGACCCTAAGAACCCTGCTGACAAAACTTTGTTTTGTAGGGGTTGTTTGCCGATAGTTTTGCCGTTTCGCCCGCTTCGCGTTTGCGGGCAAAAGAGAGAGTTTAACGGTTTTGTTGATGCAGAACATTTAGCCTACACAACGGATTTGTCGACTAGACCAAAATCTCTAACATCCTCTCCATATCCTCACGCAACCCAATAGTTATCCTAAGAAAATTATCAATGCCCTTCGCCTTAAAGTGTCGAACAAGTATTCCTTGCTCACGCAACTTTGCATAAATAACCTCCGCGCGCAAAACTTTGTGCTCGGCAAAAATAAAATTCGCAGAGGAAGGCAGAACGTCAAACCCCAATTCCTGCATACGATTTGAGACAAACTCCCTGGTCTTAATTATCTTTTCGCAGTTTTCGCGGTGGTATTGTGTGTCTAAAATCGCCTGCGCTGAAATCTCCTGCGCCAACATGTCTGTTGGATATGAGTTAAAGCTGTCCTTTACGCATTCAAGAGCCGTTATAAGGTGCTCGTGTGCGAGGGCATAGCCCATGCGAATACCCGCAAGGGAGTGTCCCTTTGAAAGTGTGCGGGTGACGACCAAATTTTTGTGTTTGCTGAGTAGGGAAAGAGCAGAATGCGCGCCGAAGTCGACATAAGCCTCGTCGATGATAACAACTCCGTCGGTCTGTGCCAAAATCTGCTCTATCTGTTGCAGGTTAAGAGCGATGCCCGTCGGTGCGTTGGGGTTTGCGATGACCGCGCCATTGCCGCAAAACTGCTCTATGTTGATGCTAAAGTCGTCGTTCATGGGGACGAACTTCATGTCTATATCAAAAAGCTCCGCCCAAACGGGATAAAAGCTGTAGCCAACGCTCGGCGTACACACATTTTTGTCAAAAAAAGCCTGAAACGCAAAACCTAAAACCTCGTCCGAGCCGTTTGAGCAAAAGACGTTTTTCTCGTCGACTCCGTGGTATTTTGCAACTGCGCTGCGAAAGACACCGCCGTCCGTCCTCGGGTAAAGTGCAAGTTTAGACGCATCAAAATTCCTCACTGCCTCCACAGCTTTGGGCGAAGGGGGATAGGGGTTTTCGTTTGTGTTGAGCTTTATCAAGTTCTTTATAGCCGGCTGCTCGCCTGCAACATATGGCGTAAGTGTCTGCGCCTTTTTGCTCCAAAATTCTTTCATGGTTCGTTATTCCTCTCCGGCTCTTAATTTTTCAACAAGGGCTTCGTCTATAGGGACCGAGATCGAGTTGTGATGTTCGTAATACACGAGTCCCGGCTTTGCTCCGTTTGCCTTCCAAACGTTTTTGCGCAAACAGTAGTCGATGTCTGCCTTTCCTCCCGTCTTTGCGCTCGAATAGTATGCGGCGATGACGGCGGCTTCGACTAACGTGTTATCGGGAACTTCTTTTCCCTCTGTTATTAGCAAAATGTGAGAGCCGGGGATGTTCCTTGCGTGAAACCAAAGGTCGGTTGCGGCGGCAACTTTCATGGTGAGTGCGTCGTTTTGCCTGGAATTTCTACCCGCAAAAATCTTAAAACCATCGCTTGAAACAAAGGAAAGCGGCTTTGCGAGCGGGTCTGAAACTCTGGGCTTTTCAGCCTTGCCAAGCTCGACGTATCCGAATTTTGCAAGCTCCTGCCGAAGTTCTTCAAGCTCCTCAAGGCTCTTTGCTATAGAGAGGTTATATGCGGCGTTTTCAAGAAGCGAGATCTCCTGCTCGTAGTCATGGGCGAGTTTAACGGCGATCTTTCTCGCGTTGTTTAACTTGTTGTACTTTTTAAAACATCGCTGTGCGTTTGCGGCGGGGGTAATTGTTGTGTCCAGTGTAATCGCCTGTTTTTCGCCTGTATAGTAGTTATCCGCCTCAATCTGCTTTGTTCCTCGGTCGATTCGGTACAAATTTGCCGTTATCAGCTCTCCGTTTATGCGGTATTGCTCTGCGCCATCAGCCTCTTTTAGCGTTTCTAATTGATACTTTAACTTCTTTGCAACTCGGGATGTATGCTTGTTTACAAGCCTGAGCAGCGAATCGCGTTTTTGTTTGACGCGAGCGTAGGTTTCCTTGCAAGTGTAGTATCTGTCTAGTGCGCTGTTGGCATCGGGAAAGATCGCACATCTGTATCCTTCAAAAGAGGCATATTTTAGAGGGGTAAACGCAACCGGTTTGTCGCCATCAAAGTACACACAGGGCATTGGGTTTTCCATCGCCTGTGTAACGAGGTTTTTTATCTGCTCTGCGAGCGAATCTTTGCGGTTTTGCGTAAGTTCGCTGACCGGCCTTCTGTATAATATTTCATTTACGCAAACCCTGTTCATACCCGCCAAGTTAGAAATTATGCTCAGTTCGATAGGTTGGCAGATAAGCTCAGAAATCGTCGTGACAGATGCGGTAAGCGGGGAAAGCTTTTCACACGGCGGAAGCGTATATTTCATTCCGGGAAGTACCTGTCTTACTCTGCTCTGTTCGGGGTTTACTCGCTTTAGTGCGTCGAGAATTTTGCCCTCGGCGTTAACAAGTATAACGTTTGAGTGCTTGCCCATAATCTCGCATATAACCGAATAACTCGTCTCGTGTCCCATCTCGTCTCTTGCGGCAACAGACAGCTTAACGATGCGCTCGAGCCCGTGTTGCTCGACTGCCGTTATCCTCCCGCCCGCGATGTGCTTTCTAAGAAGCATACAAAAATTCGGCGCAGTTTGCGGATTTTCCTTTGAGGTTGAAGTTATGTGTATCCTTGCGTCTGAAGCATCCGCACTAAGGACAAGTCGCTTTTTTCCGTCCTTTGTGTGCAAGATGAATGCGAGTTCGTCTTTTGTCGGCTGGTGAACTTTTTCTATCTTCGCCGTAACCGTTCTTTGTCTAAGCTCTCTCACAACTTGTGCGAGTATAATTGCGTCTACTGTCATTATTATCTCCATTAGTTTGTATGTTATTATCACTACTATTGCCAAACCTAATAGTATTTATAACACATATTTATTCTATCACAAAAATCGCAAAATGGAAATTATTATGGAAAACAAATTGTATTGACGCCACATATAATGTATAATAAATAAATGGCGCTTCGGTTCGTACAGTGAATTTTAGAGGCGCTCTATAATAATTGTGAAAGAGGTGCGCACATGGTAGGACATGAAAAGGCATTTGAAAGATTTGAATTGAGCATGGAAAACGGCGGAGCGTTTTTGGTTGCGGGAAAGGAAACTCCAAACATTATGACGATCGGCTGGGCTACAACCGGCTACGTATGGAAAAAACCGGTAATCATGGTTATGGTGCGCCCGTCAAGGTATACATATTCGCTTATGGACGAGGGCGTGTTTACGGTTTGTCTTCCAAAAGAAGGGGAGATGAAGCAGGAACTCGGCTTTTGCGGAAGCAAGTCCGGAAGGGATTTTGACAAAGCAAAGGAACTCGGGCTTACCTTTAAACCTTCAAACAAAGTCGAAGTGCCAAACATCGAGCAGTGCGGCTGGGTATACGAGTGCAAAACGCTATACACTCAGGACATGAAGGAAGACCTTTGTCCCGAAGTCGCACAACATTACCCGAATGGAAATTTGCACACGCTGTACTTCGCAGAAATTTTGGATTGTTACGAAAACCAATAAGGAGGAAGTGAGTGAGACGTCGCAGAAATACGAACATTGCAAAACAGTATATAGCCTTCTTTATGAACCAGCAATATGCAAAGCTAATATTAGGCATAGTTGCGGCGATTATAGTAGGAATAGTTGCGTTTTTAATAATTGATGCGACAAGAGCGCCGACCATAGAGGAGACTGATGCATACCAAGAGGGGAATATAACCGTCGGGCTTGTTACGGGAACTCCGTTTTGCAGCATGACGGAAGACGGAAGCTTTACCGGATTTGAAGCGGAGGTTGCTCGGGAAATTATCTCAAGACTCTACGGAGACACTGTTTCGGTAAAATACGTGGAAATAAGCGACCAGATAACCGCCTATGCATTAAAAACCGAGCAGATAGATATTGCGTTTGGCATGATGACGAGCGGAGTTACAAAAACTTTGGGGCTTGATATATGTTCGTCATACTACGAAGATCCCGTGTACCTATACGTCGCCGAGGGGAATAAAAACATGCCCGTTTCAAACTTGGCGGGCAGGCGCGCGCTTGTGATGGTGAGCGACATTTTGAAGTCCGACGTACAATCAGCACTCGAAGAAAGAGGAATATCTGATGTGGATCTCGTTAGTTCGGCGTCTTATGCGGACGCAAACGAATCTGTCCAGCTTGGAATCAGCACGGGTGTATTTTCGGGCTACTACAAGATGACGGACACTTCGCTCAAACTCATAGATGACGTGATAACACACGTTCCCTACTCGCCAATAATTTGGAGGGATGCCGACCCGATGTTTGAGCTCTTAAATGCGGAAATCGAGCAGATGAGAAGCGAGGGATACTTCGAGGAAGTTGCCGAAAAGTGGGGACTGCTCTTGACGCAAGAGGATGAATAATTTTAGCACCTATGGTTTTTAGACAACGGTGTGAATACAGCTAAAAAACACAAAAATCCCCCGAGATTAAGGGGGATTTTTGCTTGGTTCGTTTTGTTTATTAAAGCGTGTTTAAAGCTAATTTTTTGAAAGCATTTTGTGCTCTGCATAAAGCTTGTCGTCAAATTCCATTTTACATGCGAGCGCTTCGTCTATGTCCATGTCCATGACTTTGTTGTTGCTGATTCCGACAACTCGACCTGCCGCACCTTCGATTAGCAATTCAACTGCGCGGATTGCCATCGTAATAGCGATTTTTCTGTCAAAGAATGTCGGCTCGCCGCCTCTTTGGACATGACCCAGCACGATTGCCTTTGCGTCTAGCGACGTTTTTGCACGTATGTAGTTTGCCAGTGCTTCGCCTTTGCCTGCGCCTTCGGCGATGAGAATCAAGCTTGTCATCTGGCCTTTAATCTTGCGCTTTAGCAGACTGCTGCAGATTTTATCAACGTCAAATTCTTTTTCGGGGAGCAAGATATATTCTGCGCCACCCGCAAGACCCGCGTTAAGTGCAATGTCTCCGCATTTGTTTCCCATGACCTCGATGATGCCGATTCTCTCGTGCGAATTCATAGTATCTCTGATTCTCTCGATTTCTTGAATTACGCAGTTAACCGCAGTGTCAAATCCGATTGTGTATTCGGTGTATGCAAGGTCGTTGTCTATGGTTCCGGGAACTCCGATAGCGGGAACTCCCATATGTGATAAGATGTGTGCGCCCATAAAAGAGCCGTCTCCGCCGACAACAACGAGTCCGTCGATCTCAAACGCACGAAGCACTTCGACTGCTTTTTGTTGGCCCTCTTTTGTTCTCATTTCTGCGCATCTTGCCGTCTTTAAAATAGTTCCGCCGGTTGTTGCGATGCCTCTTATAGTCTTTGAGCGAATTTCCTCGATTCTACCTTCCATGAGTCCTGCATAACCCTTCATTACGCCAAAGGATTTGTATCCGTTTTCTTTAATCGTCCTCACTGCCGCGTATATTGCGGCGTTCATTCCCGGAGTATCTCCTCCACTTGTCAGAATCGCAATGTTTCTCATAAAAATCTCCCTTTGTATATTACGACAAACCTTAAAGTTTTTGTCACGTAGCTGATAAAGAAAAGCGAAAAAAGCAATACACTTCTCCTTATAGCGTAATAATACCACATGAGCTCTAAATAATCAACCACCAAACAGCACTAAAGACAGAGAGTTTGAAAATATTCACTCGAGTTTTTGCCAGCTTACCCAGTAGCCCATGCCCGAACCCGAGATGGGATAAAACTTGCTTGAAGAGGACATGAATCCGGGAATTCTGGGGCTATAAGTGCCGGGAACTGCGAGTCCGACGGCTTTTAGATGCTCACCTTCAAAGTGCTCGCCGCGCAGGTAGTACCACTTTCCGGCAGATGCGGGGAATTCGACTTTGCTCCATTTTGTACCCGGAAACATATCCCCGAACGGAGAGGTGTCGCTCGTTTCAGGGATAAGCGGACAGTTTAGCCGCTCTGAAGGATCTTCCTTTGGAACTTTTAGGTGTGCGGGAATTTGGTCTGAAATATCCTCTTCGTGAAGGTGGCAAAGTTCGGGGGAGGGCTGTTTGTTTTCCTCGACAATCTTGTGCGTTTGCTCCTCGCATTTTTTTTGCATCTCGCCAAAAGAACCGCCCAAAACCTCTAACATGTCTTCCTCGCGAGCGTAGACCTCTTCTCGGGTGTCAATCCTGTTTTCGGAGGCAGCTTTGTCT
This sequence comes from uncultured Christensenellaceae bacterium, assembly GCA_964370275.1. GTDB lineage: Bacteria > Bacillota > Clostridia > Christensenellales > Christensenellaceae > CAYJIQ01. The sequence continues at coordinate 19,150 of CAYJIQ010000002.1, read as the reverse complement.
TGAGGGGTGCGCGCATTCCGGGGAATATCTTCCTGCGTGCCGGGGTAGTTTTTTGCGAACCGGTCTGCCGGGCGAGCGAGCATATATTCCGAGCGAGCCTTCTCCCAGCAAAACGAGTGAGAAAGTTTAGAGTGCATAGCCGCTCCGCTTGTTGGGAACAGGGCAATGCATTTCAGCGGCTTTGCTAAAACCACGCTTCCCCTGCCTGAAAAGTCCACCGAGATAAACTCTCTTTCCGTATAAAAAAACACGATTGTACCCTCGAGAATTTTTGCGCCGGATAGCAAATTAAACTCAAATACGGTTCTTTGCTTAGAATATTGAAGCTCGACAAGCAGACGACGCTCCCTGCTCGTTAATATAACCCGTGTTCCGTTTGAAATCATAATATCCTCCGAAATTGAATTTTCTTCCTATAATATATTCAAATCACCTGTAAAATAATGTCTTATTTGCTTTAAAGTCAACATAAACGTTGACAAAACACGTTTTTTTCTTAATAATATACGGTGGAAACAAAGACGCAAGTCTCAAAATATTAACAGGAGAACTGAAATGTATAACAAAGTATCTACGGATTTGAATTTTACGGCACGCGAAGACGAGGTTTTAGAACTTTGGAAGAGCGAAAATGTATTTAATAAAGTTCAGGAAAAAAACAGCGAAGGCGAAAAGTGGACGTTTTATGACGGCCCGCCGACGGCAAACGGAAAACCGCACATCGGACATATCTTGACTAGGTGTGTTAAAGATTTATTCCCGAGATTTCACAGCATGCAGGGAAAAAATGTCCTGCGTAAAGCGGGATGGGACACGCACGGACTGCCCGTTGAACTCGAGGTCGAAAAGGCGCTCGGGCTTGATGGCAAAGAACAGATAGAAGGCTACGGGGTTGAACCGTTTATCGCACAATGCAAGGAAAGCGTTTGGAAGTATAAAGGCGAATGGGAACGCATGAGCGAACGTGTCGGCTTTTGGGCAGATATGGACGACCCATATGTTACATATCACGATGACTATATCGAATCAATCTGGTGGTCGCTTAAAGAGATTCACAAAAAGGATCTTTTATACAAAGGTCACAAAGTTGTGCCCTACTGCCCCCGTTGCGGAACGTCGCTTTCCTCGCACGAGGTTGCTCAGGGATATAAGGACGTAAAAGAGCGTTCGGCGACCGTTCGTTTCAAGAGCGTTTCGGGAGATTACTCCTTTCTCGCGTGGACGACGACTCCATGGACTCTTCCTTCAAACGTCTGCCTTTGCGTAAACGCAAAGCTTGAATACTGCATGGCAGAGCTTAACGGCGAAAAATTTGTGCTTGCCACAGAACTTGCTGAAAAAGTTTTGGGCGAAGATGTAAAAATCCTAAAGACTTTTGCGGGAAGCGAGCTTGTCGGCGAGGAATACGAGGCGCTATTTGAGTGCACGGCAACGGCTGTTGAAGGCAAAAAGGCATTTTACGTAGTTGCGGACGACTATGTAACGACTTCTGACGGTACGGGTATCGTTCACAATGCACCCGCGTTCGGTGAAGATGACGCAAGGGTTTGCCGCGAAAACAACCTTCCTTTCATCCAGCTTGTCGACGCAAAAGGCGAGATGACGGGAACTCCTTGGGACGGAAAGTTTGTCAAGGATGCAGACCCGATAATCAGAAAAGACCTCGATGCGGCGGGGCTTCTTTTTGCCGCACCAAAGTTTGAACACAGCTATCCCTTCTGCTGGCGTTGCGACACACCGCTTATCTACTACGCAAGAAGCACTTGGTTTATAAAGATGAGCTCACTTCGTGACAACTTGCTTAAAAACAACAATTCGGTAAATTGGCTTCCCGAACACATTCGCGACGGAAGAATGGGTAACTTCCTTGAAAATGTTATCGACTGGGGAATTTCGCGCGAAAGATATTGGGGAACCCCCCTGCCCGTTTGGACTTGCGAACACGGCCACATTCATGTCATCGGTTCAAAAGAAGAGCTTCGCTCGATGGCGACAACTCCTTGCGACGATGTTGAGCTGCACAAACCGTTTATCGACGAAGTTAAGATAAAGTGCCCGGACTGCGATTGCGAGATGACGAGAGTTCCCGAGGTTATCGACTGCTGGTATGACAGCGGTTCTATGCCCTTTGCGCAGTGGCACTACCCCTTTGAAAATAAAGAAAACTTTGAGTCGCGCTTCCCCGCAGACTTTATAAGCGAGGCTATCGACCAAACGAGAGGTTGGTTCTACACGCTTATCGCAATCGGAACGCTGATTTTTGACAAAGCGCCCTTTAAAAACTGTATCGTTCTCGGACACGTTCAAGACAAGGACGGAAAGAAGATGTCTAAGCACATTGGAAACGTTGTTGATCCTTGGGATGTTCTTGATGTTCAGGGTGCAGACGCAGTGCGCTGGTATTTTTACTCAAATTCGTCACCCTGGCTTCCCAACAGATTCCACGGAGAAGCTGTTACCGAATCGGGCAGAAAGTTTATGGGAACGCTTTGGAACACATACGCTTTTTATATCCTTTATGCGGAGATTGACGGATTTGACCCGACAAAACACGAGCTTTCAAGCGATCCTTGCGTAATGGACAGGTGGATTTTGTCCCGCCTAAACACGACAATTAAAGAGGTTACAACAAACCTTAATGAATATAGAATATACGAGGCTACAAAGGTGCTAATTTCCTTTGTCGATGAGCTTTCAAACTGGTATGTCCGCCGTTGCCGCGAAAGATTTTGGGCGAGCGATATGACAGTCGACAAAGCCGATGCATACATGACACTGTTCACTGTGCTCGAGACATTTTGCCGTCTTATCACTCCGTTTACGCCGTTTGTTGCGGAGAGTATATATCAAAACATCGTTTGCAGTGTAGACAAAACAGCGCCTGTGAGCATCAACCTAACGCAGTACCCCGTTTGCGACGACGCAAAAGTCGATGCGGAACTTGAAAAGGGAATGGACAACGTTCTTAGAATCGTCGTTCTCGGACGCGCTTGCAGAAATGCATCAAACATAAAAAATCGCCAACCTTTGGGAAGGCTATATGTTGCGGGAGTTGCGGAGCTTGACGCACGCTACACCGACATCATAAAGGCGGAGCTAAATGTCAAGGAAGTGACCCTCGGAGCGGCGGCACAGGAGTACATTAAATACGAAATCAAGCCACAGCTAAGAACGGTCGGTCCGAAATACGGAAAACTCCTCGGAGGAATAAAGGCACACCTTTCCTCGGCGGACGGCGCAAAGATCGTTGCCGACGTTAAAGACGGCGGAACGTATAAGTTTGAAGTGAACGGCGAAAGTGTTGAGCTTACAGAGGCGGACGTTCTTGTAGAGCTTTCCCAAAAGGAAGGATACGCTGTTCAAAGCGATGTAGACGTTGCCGTTATCATAGACACGGAACTCACCGAGGAGCTTATCGAAGAGGGCTTTGTTCGCGAGGTTACCTCAAAGATACAGACGATGAGAAAAGAAGCCGGCTTTGAGGTTACAGACCACATCGCTCTTTGGGTAGAGCCGGGAAACAAAGTTGCAGACATCGTTTCAAAACACAGCGATGAAATCTGCGCAGAGGTTTTGGCGGACAAATTTGAAGTCGGATCGGCTCAGGGTTTCACTAAAGAGTGGGACATAAACGGAACTTCGGTTACGCTTGGAACAAAAAAACTCTAATGAGTGCTCTAAAAAGGCAAAGCGGTGTACCAAGCGAAAAGCCACAACGAAAGGAACTGTGAAATGGGACTATTTGGCGGTGAAGATAAATTACTAAAACAGGCGAGAAAGATCGCCGCAAAGGTGGAAGCTCTAAAGCCGAAATTCAAAGGCATGAGCGACGCCGAACTCAAAAGCGCAACAGAGGGATTTAGAAGCAGGGTGCAAAGCGGGGAAAGCCTCGACGACCTTTTGCCCGAGGTTTTTGCGCAGGTCAGAGAAGCGTCTTGGCGTGTGCTCGAAATGGAGCACTTTAACGTCCAGATTATCGGTGGAATAATCCTACACCAAGGTTGCATCTCCGAGATGAAGACGGGCGAAGGTAAAACACTTGTCGCAACATTGCCCGCCTGCTTAAACGCGCTTGCGGGAAGTGTTCATATCGTAACGGTAAACGAATATCTTGCAAAGCGCGACAGCGAATGGATGGGCAAACTATATAAGTTCTTGGGATACAGTGTCGGCCTTATCGCAAAGGATATGAGCCCTGAACAAAAAAAGCAAAGCTACGCAGCCGATATCATCTACGCCACGAACAACGAGCTGGGATTTGACTACCTGCGTGATAACATGGCGATATACAAAGAGCGCATGGTTCAAGGTTCGCTAAACTATGCAATCATCGACGAAGTTGACTCTATTTTAGTAGCCGAAGCGAGAACGCCTCTTATCATTTCGGGGCAAGGAGATAAGAGCACAGAACTATATGCGCTTGCAAATTCGTTTGCGCTCACGCTAAAGGACGAGGAACACTACGTCCTAGACGAAAAACTTCGCACGGTAAACCTCACCGAAGAGGGGAACACAAAGGCAGAGAGACACTTCGGCGTGGAAAATTTAAGTGACATCGAAAACACAGAGCTTAACCACCATATCCTGCAGGCTCTAAAGGCAAACACCATCATGAAGCGAGACATCGACTATGTGGTGCAAAACGATGAGGTTGTAATCGTCGACGAATTTACCGGCAGACTTATGACGGGAAGAAGATATAGCGAAGGGCTTCACCAAGCGATCGAGGCAAAAGAAGGCGTAAAAATCGCAAGGGAGAGCAAGACGCTTGCGACAATAACATTCCAAAACCTATTTAGAATGTATAAAAAACTTTCGGGTATGACGGGTACGGCAAAGACGGAGGAAAACGAGTTTAGCGGAATTTACGGCCTAAATGTCGTACAGATTCCCACAAACAGACCGAACGTCAGAAAGGACTTAAACGACATCGTATACCCGACAATCAAAGGCAAATTTGCTGCGGTTGTCGAGGAGATTGAGAAGGTTGCGCAGTCGGGACAGCCGATTCTTGTGGGTACGGTTTCAGTCGAGAAATCCGAAGTTTTAAGCGCTATGCTAAAAAAGAGAGGCGTCAAACACGAGGTGTTAAACGCAAAGTACCACGAAAAGGAAGCTCTCATCGTCGCACAGGCGGGTAAGTTCGGTCAAGTTACGATTGCCACAAACATGGCAGGTAGAGGAACGGACATCCTGCTCGGAGGAAACCCGGACTTCCTCTCGCGCACAAAAATGCGCAACAGTGGGTTTGAAGAGGAGATGATTGTCGAGGCTACCTCTCATGCAGAGACTACCGACGAGGAAGTGCTCAATGCAAGAAGGACATATAACGAGCTTTACGCAAACTTTAAAAAGGAAACGGATGTCGAACACGACAAGGTTGTTGCGGCGGGAGGTCTATACATCATCGGTACCGAGCGCCATGAATCAAGGCGCATAGACAACCAGCTTAGAGGTCGTGCGGGTAGACAGGGAGACCCGGGCGCATCGAGGTTTTATGTCGCACTCGAAGACGACCTTATGAGACTTTTTGGCGGAGAGCGCATTAAGGGTATTCTAGACAAACTTTCGGGGGGAGAGGACATCCCGATTGAGTACGGGATCATGACAAAGCAGATCGAAAAAGCGCAGATGAGGATAGAACAGCGCAACTTCGACATGAGAAGCAACGTTCTTAAGTACGACGACGTTATGAACTCGCAGCGTGAGATTATTTATTCGCAAAGAAGAAGTGTCCTTGAAGGTGCGGATGTTCACGACTCGATTGTCGATATGCTTGATTCAATCGTGAGTGATGAGTGCGACGTATACTGCCCGTCCTCACAGTATCCCGAGGAGTGGGACATAGAAGCGTTTGAACGCCAACTGCGCGAAATTTTCCTCCCCCCGGAAGCGCATATTTTTGAAGATACGGATATAACCACGCTTACTGCTAAAGAAGCTACAGACCGGGTAAAAATGCTCGCTCGCAAGCATTACGAAAACAAGTGTGAACAGATGACAGAGGCGGGAGTCTCGATGGCGGAGGCGGAAAGAGTTCTTCTTTTGCGCAATGTTGACGAGAAGTGGATGAACCACATAGACAGTATGGATCAGCTGCGTCAGGGAATCGGACTGCGTGCATACGGAAACACAGACCCCATCCTTGCGTACAGAAAAGAAGGCTTTGACATGTTTGAGGAGATGGTAGATAACGTGCGAACGGACACGCTAAAGATGCTATTTCATCTGACAGTCACAAAAAAAGTTGAGCGAAAAGAGGTAGCAAAACCCTCGACAGCCGACGTAAACGAGCCTTCTACACCGAGAAAAGCGGACAAGAAAATTAGCCGAAATGCACCCTGTCCGTGCGGAAGTGGAAAGAAATATAAGCAGTGTTGCGGACAATAAGGATGCAGGAGAACTCGAATGGGTATGATATTAGCGATTTTTGCGGGTGTGTGCGTCTTGGCACTTTTAACATTTGTGCTCTGGACGAGACCCGCGAAGATGAAACAAAAGGATAAATTTGAAGGGTATCACTACGCTCACCGTGGCTTGCACAGCAAAGATATTCCTGAAAACTGCCTTCGCGGTTTTGAACTTGCCTGTGCAAATGGCTACGGAATAGAGATGGATTTGCGGCTTTCAAAGGACGAGGTCGTAATGGTGTTTCACGACGACGATCTGCACCGCATGTGCGGAATAGATGAGGAAGTTTGCGAATACACATGTGCAGAACTCCAAGAACTAAACCTAGGTTCCCATGCGGACACGGTTCCGACGCTTGAACAGGTGCTTGCGATTGTGGATGCAAAGACGCCGCTTATCATCGAGCTAAAGGCGAGCAATGACAACGAAAAGCTATGCGAAAAGGCATACGAAATACTAAAAAACTACAAGGGTGACTACTGCATAGAATCGTTTCACCCAAACATCGTGCGCTGGTTTAGGAAGAATGCGCCGCATGTCGTTAGGGGGCAACTTTCGGGCAGGAGGGACAGGGAACAAAATGTTCCTATCAGTGCTCAGTTTATCGCTCAGTATATGTTGTTAAATGTTATCTCCAGGCCGAACTTTATCGCCTATAACATCGAACACAAAAACATATTGGCATTTAAGATAGTAAGAAAACTTTGGCGTGCATACTGTGTTGCATGGACGGTCAGGGATAATGAACTCCTGGGCGACAAAAATTTCGACCTCTTCATTTTCGAGGGATTTGAACCTCAAAGTGAGTTTTAAAATTAAAGGAATTATTATTTGTTAAAATTTAATACGGATTGGGACGGCGTTTTAGCCGAAGAATTTGAGAAGCCATACTACGTCGCACTCCGAACATTTTTAAAGAGCGAGTATTCAACTCGCACCGTTTACCCGCCGATGAACGATATTTTCGCGGCGTTTAGAATAACAGAGTACAAAGATGTAAAAGTTGTTATATTAGGGCAAGACCCATATCATGCACCGGCTCAGGCTCACGGACTTTGCTTTTCGGTAAAACCGGGGATAAAGCCTCCGCCGTCGCTGCTAAATATCTACAAAGAAATCGAAGCGGACATGGGGATACAGTGCAACAAAACACTCGGGTTTTTGCAGTCATGGGCAGAGCAAGGCGTGTTTTTGCTAAACACTGTGCTTACTGTAAGGGAAGGTTGCGCAGGTTCGCACCGAGGCAAAGGCTGGGAAACGCTAACGGACAGAGTTATTGAACTATTAAACGAGAGGCAGGAAGGGATTGTGTTTTTGCTCTGGGGAGCAAATGCAAAATCTAAGGCGCCGCTTATAACGGGAAAACAACACCTAATTTTGAAGGCGGCACATCCGAGCCCGCTGTCGGCATATAATGGATTTTTCGGTTGCAGGCATTTTTCGATGGCGAATGAATTTTTGCAAGGTCGCGCAATCGATTGGAAAATTTAACAGGAGAAAAAACATATGGTTAAAACTAGATTTGCACCAAGTCCTACGGGATACTTACACATAGGAGGTCTGCGCACTGCGCTTTACGGATATCTTTTTGCAAAAAATAACGACGGAAAGTTTGTGTTGCGCATTGAAGATACGGATCAAAATAGGCTTGTCGAAGGTGCATTTGAAGTTATTACCCGCACGATGAAACAGGCGGGTTTGTTTTACGACGAAGGTCCGGATGCAGGGGGAGATTTCGGCCCGTATGTGCAAAGTGAACGCAGAGACATTTACTCAGAGTATGCAAAAAAGCTCGTGGAGACGGGCGGCGCTTATTATTGTTTTTGCGACAAAGACAGGCTGGATAATCTGCGTGAACAGTGTGGAGACAATTATAAATACGACAAACACTGCCTTAGCCTTTCAAAAGAGGAGGTACAGAGCAAGCTTGATGCGGGAGTGGAATGTGTAATTCGCCAAAACATCCCGCTTGAGGGAGAAAGTTCGTACGACGACCTCGTTTTCGGCAAAATTAGCGTGCCCTGCGCAGATATGGAAGATGGAATTTTGCTAAAGTCGGACGGAATGCCGACTTACAACTTGGCAAACGTAATAGACGACCATCTTATGGGAATTACCCATGTAATAAGGGGGAGTGAATATCTCTCTTCAACTCCGAAATACAACCTGATTTACGATTCGTACGGCTGGGAACGTCCGATATATATTCACCTTTCACCTGTTATGAAGGACAAGCAACGCAAGCTCTCTAAGAGGCACGGAGATGCCTCGTACGAGGATTTTATTGCAAAAGGGTATCTTAAGGAGGCGATAATAAACTACATCGCACTGCTCGGCTGGTCGCCCGCAGGAGAGAGGGAGATTTTCTCGCTCGAGGAGCTTGCAGAGGTTTTCAGCTTAGAGGGGATAAGCAAGTCGCCGGCAATTTTTGACGTGGACAAACTGACATGGATGAACGCAGAATATATTCGCGCATTGCCTGCACAGGAGTTTTTAGCCATCGCCCGCCCGCATCTGGACGAAGTGTTGCACGGGAAATTTGATTACGAATACCTCCTGCCGCTAATCCAGCCAAGGCTTGAAGTTTTAACGCAAATTCCCGAGAAGGTTCGCTTCTTAGCGGAGTTTGACGAAGGCTACGACATAGAACTGTATACGCATAAAAAGATGAAGACAAACCCCGAAAATTGCCTGCCTGTGCTCGAAAAAGCAAAAGAAGTGCTCGAAGGGTTACAGACGTGGGACGAGCAAAGCATAAAGTCTGTGCTTATGGGGATGGTAGAAGAAATGGGTGTAAAAACCGGCCAAGTGCTGTGGCCTGTGCGAATAGCTATTGCAGGTGTTGCGGTGACTCCCGGCGGTGCATATGAAATAGCGGTTCTTCTGGGCAAAGAGGAAAGCCTGCGCAGGATGGACAAGGGAATAGACAAGTTAAAATAAAACGAGATATAAAAGACGACACGCAGTAACTGATACTGCGTGTCGTCTTTTTCCGATATTATTCGGTTACGATCATTGTCTATCCGTGAATATACGTTATACGACAAAGTCGATTTCGTTTGTTAGATAGGAACAACGTTTGCTGCTCTTAACTTGTTGTTTTTAGGATCCACTTCAGTGTCAAAGCTAACCGGCTGACCCTCAGAAAGTGTTTTGAATCCATCAACTTGAATAGCGGAGAAATGTACAAATACATCATCGCCGCCGGCATCGTTGCTTATGAAGCCGAAGCCTTTCTCAGCATTGAACCATTTGACTGTACCTCTGTTCATTATAAGAACCTCCCCTGCATAGAATATCCTGTGACACAAAAACCTGCAATTACACTACTACCCCAAAATGAATTTCTTGCAAGGTCTATCAACTCACATAGACTTGTTTATACCTTATCACAGTTTGGCGTGGATGTCAATGGCTTACCCGAAAAATAATAAAAAAATATTTTATATTATTTTGCTGAAAAATGCCTTAAAATAGGGGATTTAATTGACATTGATTATTGATTGACTAAAAAAACACGTAGCTCACGAAAATCGGCAGAAATCGGTCAAATTCGCGTTTTTTAACAAATATAGTAAAAAACCGCTTGATTTAGAACTTGCTGTGGCGAATTTTTTTTCTGTGTTCTCTGCGCGCACGCCCCGATTCGAACTCCGCGACTTCACTTGGTGACTCCAAAATGAGAGAAGGTACGTGGCATGGGCGTTCGTTTTCGTCAAGTGCGATAAGGACAAAGTATGCGGTGTTTACTAGGGTGCGATTTCCGTTTAGCGCCTCGACAAATGTGTCTACGCGAACTTCCATAGAGGTTTTTCCTACATACGTCATGCGCCCCTGTAGGACGATTGTGTCGTTTATATACGCGCCTGCAAGGAACTGGAGGTCGTCGACACAGGCTGTTGTGACATTTCTGCCCGAGTGTCTTCTTGCAACGACGGCTGCTGTGACGTCTGCCCATTCCATGAGTTTGCCGCCAAAAAGGCGGTTGTATCCGTTCATGTCCTTGCTTAGTAAGATTTCGATTGTCTCTGTGTATGAATCTTTAACTCTTTTTCCCATAACTACCTCAGTTTGCGCTTGATTTCGACTGCGATGCCGTAAATTATCAGTCGATGCGCGTCGCTTGCGGGGATGAACCTCGTCTCGTAAAAGTTGTTTAGCGGAGAGAGCATTATTCCATGCTCGTCCTGTCTGAATTTCTTTAATGTTCCCTCGTCTTCGTCTATTATGGCGACTACGATGTCTGAGTTACTTGCAAAGCTTTGCAGTTTTATGAGCGCCAAATCGCCATCGCAGATAAGAGGTTCCATGCTGTCGCCTTTTATCTCGAGCCATGTGTAATCCTCGGGCGAAGTAAGTCCGTATGCGGGCTCGTATCCGACAAGCTCGGCGACCGGAATGCTGTTCCAACCTGCCTTTACGCTCCCTGTAACGGGCAAGAGTGATGAAGCGGGAGCTGTTGAAATTACGCTGTCTTCCCAGCCGATTAGGTAAGCCGGTGAACATTCAAATATATCCGCTATTTTTTTTATGGTATCCAGTTTTATGTTTTTTATCTCTCCGCTCTCATACCTTTGAGCGGTGGCTTCTTTGACGTTTAGCTTTGTCGCAAGTTCGGCTAGTGTCATCCCTGCCTTTTGGCGCAATTGTCTTATGCGATGGTTTAAAATGCTAATCATTGCGACACCTCCGTCTGTATTGCAGTTAAAAACTCTCTGCTTTGTAATTATATCAGATAAGTACGTATAATGCAAGGAAATAGCGAAAAATAGAAACTTACGTAATACGTATTGACAAAACGTCGAAAATATGATAGTATACAGACAAGATAAATATTAGCATTTGACAAAAAGTTCCGTATTAATAAGCGATGATATAAAATAATACAAAAGTTAGCGAGATGTGAACGTTGCAATTCGCCTTACGTCCTACGGTAGAACTTACGTAATACGCAAGGTAAAATATAGAAGGAGTCGAAAAAATGAGATGTGCAACATGTTCGGAAGAGCTGGTAGACGTTAGAGATATATCTTATGACTTGCGGCAACTGGCCGGGATTTCGTCGGAGGATGTAATGGGAATTGTCGGAGGGATGTTTGACACGGGAAGATTTGAATCAAGTTCGGAGGACGATGAATATTAGAATCGGAGGCGGTAGGAAATGAAGGAAAAATACATCAAGGATTACGCTGCAGATGCTTTTAGGTTTTATGCGAAGTTCGGGGATATTCGCGAATATAAGCATAAGATTTGGAATGAAGCTTTGGAGTCGGGGAGGTCGCAAATAAGGTCGCAGTCCCCCGGAAAGCCAACCGAATCGGCGATTATTCGCGCCGAAAAGGCGATTGAACAGGCTAAACCCGAGCTAGACGACCTCGAAGCGGCGCAAAAGACACTGCGCAGGCTGAATATACAACAGCCGGAGATTGCGCTTGCCGTGCGTATAGTCTACATGAGCGAACCCGAAAGCGAGCGAAGAAAAGGTGATCTAAAGAGAAGGATTATCAAAGCGACTATGGAGATTCCCGCGAGTGAGCGCTCTGTCTACTACTGGCTGGACATAGCAACGACGGTCTTTGCCAAGGAGAGGGGATTGCGAGTGAGCGACTAGTATCGCTCGGAGGCCAGCATAAACGCCTCTTGTGCGAGGGCCAAGCCGATGTTTTTTGCTTTGCTCCACACGAGCTCCGAAAACCTCTCGGGCGGGTGAGGTATAAAACCGCCGATAAATGGCGAAAGTTCGAACAAAATGCAGGGTTTGAGGAAGGTTGCACGAAACCAGTTTTCAAACCCTGCCCCGTATATTTTCGGGTCGGAAGAAGGAGGCATGAGTTTATAGCCGGAAATTTTGCATAATTTTCGGGCTATAGGAAATGTAATTTCATGAAGAGAAGGCGTGTTGTCGTCCGCCCAGTAAATTTCTTCTCCCTTTGCATGAAAGGTTGCTGCCAGGTCGAAATTTACCGATTGTGTGTACTTCATAAGCGCACGGACTTCGGGTGCGGTTGCGGGAAATTTTCCCTTAAACAATTCAGAAGCGGGTTCATCTATGCAGGAATATTTTTCGTCGAAGAGACAGGGGTAGTGTCTGTTTAAGTCCACTCCGTTTGCGTTTGCCTTCCAGGTTTCGTATCCGGGGTGGATTTTTTTCATGCTCTTAATGGCAGCCGTTGCGACGCTTGCTCCCTTTACGGCAAGTTCGACGCCGTCGGGGTTTAGCATGGGGATTATGTGAATCCTAACATTTTCAAGGATACGGCAGATTTGGCTGTCTGCGCAGGAACACTTGCGCAAAAATCGCTCCGCTGTAGCCATAGCGAAGGTGGAGCTTATGTGCTCTCTTGCGTGGTGTGCGGCAACGATAAGAAGATCTGTCTTTCCCTTTCCGATGCAAAAGCACAAAATGTCTCTGTTTTGAACGGATTTTCCTATAGAAAAAACCTTGCATTTGGGGTAATAGACGTTGCTTAAAATCTCGGTTTCAACGCACATGCGCCTATATGTATAGTTTTTATTGGTAGTCACGATTTTTTTCATGTTGTATTATATGAAATGCAAAATCGTTTCATGTTGAAAAAGAGTCGCAGAGACTGTATAATTAATAAAGAAAATATAGGTGGTTGAAAGGCGGGGCAATGCTAGAGGAACTTACATCGACGTATGCGGTGAGAAACAAAAGAAAACAAAAGGTTGCATTTCTTGAATATGCGCGCAAGGAGTTTGAAGAGCTGGGTTACGTATGCGAAATCCAAGAGGGGCGTACTATTGGGATAAAATCACAAAATCTCGTTATCGGCGATGTCGGTAGGGCATCGATTATTGTCGGAGCTCACTATGACACTCCGAGGACGATGCTTTTGCCTATAAGGGGATATCTAAATAAAATATTCGTAACGATTTTTTTTCAACTGCTTCCCATACTAATAACCTTTGGGGTTACGTATGCGCTAAACATGATACTCGACATTCCCGGTTGGGGCAATTTTGCCATAGCTTACGTTTTGATATACCTCATGATGTTTTGTCTTAAAAATAAAAACAACGCAAATGACAACAGCTCGGGGGTGAGCGGGGTTTTCGAGACGGCAAAACGCATTCCCAAAGACATGAGAGGAAGGGTTGCCTTTGTTCTCTTCGACAACGAAGAATGGGGGATGCTCGGTTCGATGGCATTTGCCGCAAAGTACGAAACTAAAAATCGCTTTGTTATAGTTATGGACTGCATAGGAGTCGGAGAGCCGCTTGTGCTGTTTAAAGCGGATGACGAAATTCCCGCAAGAAAGCTCGCCTCGGTACACATGGCGGCAAAACAAGAAAAGGCGAACCTTTGCATCTCAGACAACAAATCTTTTTCTCACGCTGTGATGGTAAGTGCGTTTAAAGAGGATGGAATAGGCATGTATCTGGATAAAATTCACACAAACGCTGACACGTATGCGGACAAGGAGAATATAGATAGGGTTGCTATAATGACGAGCTCATACATATGCAACAGTCCTCCTCTTAATAATATTTAATATTAATAAATAAAATTTACTAATTAAGGTTTATTTTTCCTGGAAGTGTGTTATAATATATTAGAAGTGTGAAAAAACACTCAAACAGTAAACAAATAAAATATTACATAAAGAAGGAAACAGAGATGAAAGAGAACAAACCTATCAATATTGCAAAGAACATAGACTGGGTTGGCGTAACGAATCCCGATTTAAAAAGATTTGATGTCATTATGGAAACGGAATACGGAACCAGCTACAACGCATACATCGTAAAAGGAAGCGAGAAAACCGCACTTATCGACTGTGTGCGCGACGGATATTTGGAGGATAGCTTAGAGAAAATAGCGCAGATTGTAGACCCGACAACGATAGACTATATCGTAGTTCAGCATACAGAGCCGGATCATTCGGGCTGTGTCGAGGCGATTTCCGCTCAGGCACCGGGTGCACAGATTGTCTGCACAAAAGCCGCTTCGCAATACCTTCCTTTCATAGCTAACAGGGAGCTTCCCATAACGGTTGTAAAAGAGGGAGACGAGCTTGACCTTGGCGACATTAAGCTAAAGTTTATCGTTGCGCCCTTCCTTCACTGGCCGGATACGATGTTTACATACGAGGAGAAGTCGGGTTGCTTGTTCACATGCGATGCGTTTGGCTGTCACTACTCCAGCGAAAAAGTTTTGGAAAGCCTAACCGATCCCGAGTTTAAAAAGGCTCGCCGTCACTATTACGACTGCATAGTAAGCCCGTTTGCGCCTTATGTACTAAAGGCGATAAAGCATGTCAGCGAGCTGAATTTGCCAAATATTTCGGCGATTTTGCCCTCACACGGACCTGTTTTAGACAAGGATCCAATGGAGGCGGTTACGATCTACGAGCAGTGGTCAAAGGAAGTTGTCCCCGAAAAGGACACGGTATTTATCGGCTACGTTTCGAGCTACGGATATACGGCGAAGCTTGCTCAGGAACTAAGAGAAGAGCTTGAAAGAAACGGAAAAAAAGTGGACATAGCCGATCTTGCGGAAATCTCTGCGGAGGAAGCGACACAGCGGATAATGAAAGCTTCGGCGCTTGCGATAGGATCTCCGACGATAAATCAGGACGCAATCCCCCCGATTATCGTAGCACTGGCTCACGTTTCCATACCGATTGTAAGAGGAAGAAAGGCTATTGTCTTTGGCACTTATGGCTGGAGCGGGGAAGGGATAACAGAGGCTGAAAACAGGGTTAAGAAATTGGGCTACAAGGTTCTGGGAACTATGAAGGCGAGGTTTAACCCGGGTGAAGAGGAATTAGCTCAGATACGGGAGCTCGGCAAGACCTTGGCACAAGGGATGTAGTATAATATAGGATGTCTTTAAAACTACAGTTGCGAAGATTTGTCGCGAGAAAAGTAGGCAAATCTTCGCGTTTGAGTTGTTAAAATATCCTTAAAATATTAAGTAAGTAAATTGGTGGGAAAATGAAAAAAATAAGCATACTTGACAGCACTTTGCGCGAAGGAATACAGGGCGAAGGGGTAAACCTCACGCTTGAAGATCGCCTAAAAATCCTAAAAACGCTGGGCAGCATCGGCATCACATACATTGAGGCAGGAAATCCGGCTTCCAATAAAAAGGATGCCGAGCTTTTTAATGCTGTTAAATCCGAGCAAAATCCTCTTTCGACTGTTTGTGCATTTGGAAGTACGCGCAGAAAAAATATCGATGTCTGCGAGGATGAGACTATGAAAGCTATCATAGGCAGTGGTGCAAATGTCGCTGTTGTTTTCGGAAAATCCTCGGTTTTGCATGTTAAGGAGGTGCTTGGGGCGACGCTTGAAGAAAATTTGGCTATGATCTACGACAGCGTGGCGCATCTAAAAAAGCACATGAAAGAGGTTATATACGATGCAGAACATTTCTTTGACGGATATAAGCTTGATGCACAATATGCGATGAGCTCGCTTGAAAGCGCGGTGAGGGCGGGTGCGGATACCGTTTGCCTGTGCGACACAAACGGAGGATGTTTCCCCGGTGATGTGAAGGCGGTGGTTACAAAAGTTGTAGCTGCGTTTCCCGGCATAAGCGTGGGGATTCATGCGCCCGACGCCTGCGGACTTGCGGTTGCAAACACGATTGAGGCGGTTGAGTGTGGTGCGACGCATGTTCAAGGAACATTTACGGGATTTGGTGAAAGGTGCGGAAATGCGCCGCTTACAACGCTAATCCCCAATTTACAGCTTAAGATGGGATACGACTGCATACCGAGCGAAAAGATGCAGGAGCTAAGAGCATGTGCAAGGCGTGTGGCTGCGCTTGCAAACTTCCCGCTCGGTTCGCACAAGCCCTATGTCGGCAGAAGTGCGTTTGCACACAAGGCAGGGATGCACGCAGATGGAGTTGCAAAAGTTTCATATTCGTTTGAGCATATAGATCCTGAAATCGTCGGAAATAACAGACGCTTTCTCATGAGTGAAATTTCGGGAAAAAGTGCGGTCTATCTCAAACTAAAGTCTATTGACCCGACTCTTGAACGGGGAAGTGCGCAGGTTGAGCTTGTTATGCAAAAGCTAAAGGAGCTTGAATACAGCGGGTATCAGTTTGAGGCGGCGGAAGAGTCGTTTGAGCTAGTCGTAAGGCGGACACTTGGGATTTTACCAAAGTTTTTTGACCTTGAATATCTTAAGCTAATGAGCGAGCAGTCGCACGGAAAACACTCGTCAACGGCGATGCTTAAAGTTGCTGTGCAGGGAAAGTTTGAAATCGCAGCGGCAGAGGGAGAAGGCCCCGTTCACGCGATGGATAAGGCGCTGAGGCGTGCGCTGGTTCGCTTTTATCCCGAGCTTGAAAGTGTGACCCTTGTAGACTTTAAGGTGCGTGTGCTAGAACAGTCGGCGACGACAGCGGCAACGGTTAGGGTAGTTATAGAGTCGACGGACGGCGAAAAGCGCTGGTCTACGGTCGGGATCTCAAACGACATCATAGAGGCGAGCTACATAGCGCTGAGAGATTCGATGGAGTATAAGCTCTCGGTTGATAAGCTATAACTAAACTTCGCAGATAAAATCAGATAAATTTATTATACACAAAAGGTCTATTATGTGCTTTAACATTTTCGCATGTCAAAATACATCATAGACCTTTTGTATATGTTCATGCTCTTTGGGCGGCGGTATATTAAAAAACCAAAGAGAAAAACTTTACTTTACAAACCCAGATAAGCCTCTACCAGTTTGCTTACCAATCGGTTCTGTTCGACAACTTTTGCATCCTCTCCCAGACTTTTTCCTTCGTTTATAACATTATTAGTCAGTTCTTCCAATATTTTCCGCTGTTTAGCGAGTTCTTGATCAAGTTCATCGTTTTTAAATAGTAAAATATTGTTTTGCATAAAATTACCTTCTTTTTTTTGAATATATTAAAATCATACCACATAAAATAATAAAAATGTAAAGGTACAGGGACTATTTTCTTCTTTATTGCGGATATAATCAAGTAAAAGATACGGAGACTATAATTTGAAATTAAACGCTGCTGTTAGCCAACGGCTAAAGGAATTACTCGAGCAAAACAACATGACCCAGTATCAGTTGTTTATAAAAAGCGGAGTTCCTAAGACGACGATAGCAAACGTTGTGGGTTGCTCATACGACTCGGTAAAACTTCGAATAATTCACGAAATGTGTCAGGGTTTCGGGATTAGTTTAACTGAGTTTTTCAACTCGCCAATTTTTGAAGACGAAAATATAGATCCGTAGTGCAGTGCACTACGGATCTATTGCAAGTTGTTGAGATTATTTGTAAATCAAACTAGAGCAATTCAAGCACATCGCCCGCAGACATAGAACGGGTGTTTTTTTGCGTTTCGAGCTTTTCTGCCGCTGTTGCGCAAAGCAAAGCGCCTTCAAGTGTGGATTGCATTGGGGAAAAACCCTGAGCCAAAAGTGCGGTAATGTAGCCCGCAAGGACATCTCCGCTGCCACCCTTTGCCATTCCGGGGCTGCCCGCAGTGACGATTCCCGAAACTTCGCCGTCGCTCACCACGGTTGAGGCGCCTTTTAGCAGGCAGACAACCCCCTTTTCCCTTGCAAAGTTTTTGCAGTGAGCAAGAGGATCTTTTAGTATCTGTTCAACACTTAGTCCGCTCATGCGAGAAAACTCTCCCGGATGAGGAGTTACGACGGTGTTTTTGCCAAAATCTTCGCCGATAGATAGGTTCAGAGCGTCGGCATCCACTACCTTTGGGATGTCGCTGGAAATTGCAGTGAGGATAAAATCCTTAGAAACATCAAGTCCGAGTCCCGGCCCTATGCAAAAGGCAGAGCAGCATTTGAGGAACTTTTTAAGTTTTGAAATGCTCATGTCGGTGAAGTAGAACTCGTCCGTTGTGAAGGTTACCGTCGCTTCAAGGACGTTCTTTTGCAAAATTTCGCCGACATATTCGCAGGCAAACGCTCGGGTAAGCCCCGCGCCACCTCTGATGCAAGCCGTCGTCGCAAGCACCGCTGCGCCCGCCATGCCTCGGCTTCCGGCTATAATTCCCGCTTTTCCGTATGTTCCCTTGTTGGAATTTCTGCGTCTTTGCGGCAACATGGAAACGTCGTAGTGAAAAATATCTGTCTTTACGTTATGAACGCCGATGGGTATGACGTGAAGCTCCCCCGAGTAGCTAGCTCCGGGATATAAAAGATGCCCCGGTTTTGCGTGTTGAAAGGTCACTGTAACGTCGGCGCGTACTGCGCATTCGCACCAACCGGACTTTCCAAAGACACCTGAGGGGATGTCCACAGCGACAACTTTGGCGGAACATTCGTTTATTGCGTGCGCAATGCTTAGATATTTTCCCTCAAGAGGTTTATTAAGCCCGACTCCAAACATCGCATCGACAATGACATCAAAAACGTCTATAACCACATGCGGTTCGAGCGGCAAAGTCTCTTGGTTTGCCCAAAAGTCATAGTTCACTTGGGAATCGGGCGGTCTTTTTGCGTCTGAATTGCAGGCGACGTGAACGTCGTAGCCGTGAGCTAGCAGAATTCTCGCAAGCGCAAGTCCGTCTCCTCCGTTGTTGCCATCTCCGCAGAGCACTAAAATTCGCCCCTGAGGAATCATCTTCATTATGACGTTAGCAACACCTGTGGAAGCTTGTTCCATCAGAAGGATCCCGGGTATCTTAGAGAAGTTAATCATATGGCTGTCAATTTCGAGTGCCTGTTTTGGTGTCGCTATGGGTTTCATAATTTTACCTTTCTATTTCCG
>CAYJIQ010000001.1:23253-30381 GCA_964370275.1 uncultured Christensenellaceae bacterium | reverse complement strand
AAGCTTCCGAACACATGAAAAACCTCAGAGAGACGGCAAAAGAGTATAGGTATAAGCTTCCCGAACAGGCAATTGGCGAAGACTTGCCACCGATTTTTGTTAATGCGGACCTCGAGACTCTATTTGCGGCGTTTAGAATTGTGATGACGCGAGCGCCAAAACCGGAAATTGTTCACGAAGAGGTCGTTATCCGAAAAGATGGGTTTTCGGTGCGCAGGCAGTCGAGGTATATTCTTGACAGACTAACTCTCGAAAAGAAGGTGAATTTTTTTGATCTTTTCAGCAAACAGCCGTCAAGAGAGGAAATATCCGTTACATTTCTCGCTATGCTCGAACTTGTGCACTTAGGAGAGGTGAGAATAAAACAGGAACGGCAATTTGATAGGATAATAGTGCAAAAACAGGAGAGTAGCTATGCATGAGATTGTGGGACGAATTGAAAACATACTTTTTGCGGCGGGAGAAGCTGTTGAAATAGCCGAGATTGCGAAGTTCTTCGAGATGGATAGGCGTGAGCTTAAAAGGATTGTTGATGAGGAGATCGAGCGCAGGCAGGGGCAAAGCGGACTTGTCTGGAGGTTGTTTGACAGCAAAGTTCAACTGTGCACAAGGCGGGAAAATGCGGCGGAGTTAGCCAAGTTTTTGGGCGAGACCAATGAAAGAGAGCTTACAAGAGCTGTGCTTGAAACGCTGAGTATAATAGCATACAAACAGCCAATAACCAGAGGTGAGGTGGATGACCTTCGCGGTGTAAACTCGAGCTACTGTGTACACTCGCTCATAGAAAATGGATTTATCCGTGAAGCGGGGAAGAAGGATGTGCCGGGAAAACCGATGATGTATGCGACGACGGTGGAGTTTTTACGCCATTTTGGGATTTCAAAGGTAGAGGAGCTTCCGTCGGTAGAGGAGTTTGCAAAGGTTGTGGATGATTCAAGCGAGATTTAGCGAAGGTTTTGCAAAAACTCTGCTTAATAAACTGTAAAATATTGTTTGATTAAATAGCGAAAAAATGCAGAAAATAGCAGTAAATAAACTTTCAGCGAGGGACAGCTATGGAATTGAGACAAAATGTTTTTGAAGCTTTTGAAAAGACAGGGAATATCGGAGTATATCTGTTATACAGGAAATTGGGTGAAGAGGATGTACAAGAACACGCAGGGGATAGTTCTGCGCACGAGTAACTACAGAGACTATGATAAGATGGTGAGCATTCTGACACGAGAGTACGGGCGTGTGGATGCTCTTTTTCGAGGTTGCAGAAAGCAAGGGAGCTCCTTGCTAGCCTCGTCTTGCGAGTTTGTCTGTGCGGATTATTCTTTTTATAAAAAATCAGATAGGTTTATTGCTGTGCAGGGGAATGTTCTGCGCAGTTTTTATAATGTAACCAAGGACGGAGGCAATTTTGCGCTTGCAAACTGCCTGTGTGATATCTGCGCAAAGGTAGCGGTACAAAATCAACCTGCACACAGGCTATATGCGTTGCTTGCAAGCTGTCTATATAACCTTTGCGAGGGAAGTTCAAAGGACTTGGTGTTTGGCTTTTTTGTATTAAAACTTATGGATAACTTAGGTATACGCCCTGTTCTTGATAGATGCGTAAAATGCGGAAGTGACGAAGTGTCGGGGATAAGCTTTTCCTCTTCGGGTGCAACCTGCAAAGACTGTGGAGTTGCTCTTAAAAATGGTGCGGTTGCAAGTATGGCGCAAGTATATAAGATTCCTTCGAAGCACATGAAAAATTGGGAAAATCAGACAGAAAGCGAATTTTTTGCAGAATGGCTTGCATATATTTTAGGGGAATACCCAAAGAGCATGAGGATTTTTCTGCAAATGAAGTGAACAAAAAGTGCTGTTTTTGGAGCATAAGGTTAAAAAAGTAAATGCTGTATGAGAATTGTGAAAATTACGTGAAAAAAAACGGTCATTTCAATTGACAGTATGCACCAAATGTGATATATTATAGAAGCAATAATTTTTACTGTTTGCTTGTGGTTTGCGTTAACATAACCAAACGCGACGCGAACGTGCTCCAAATGCTCTGTTTTTAACGAATGTGACAAACCAATACCGGGTGCGGAATTGTGTTGACAGTTTTGGGGGTTTATAGTGAATAAAACACATAAGTTTAGTGTGTTTTAGAATGTCAAATAGGCATTATAAATAATTTTTTTAAGGAGAAAGAAAATGGAACAAAATTTACAGGGCAGAATGTTTCTCAAAGTTTGCGGTATTCTTATGATTATCGGTGGAGGTCTTGGACTAATTACAATGTTCACAACGATGAGCATATTGATGGCTTTCGGATTCGTATTCATCACGGTTTTCGGAATCATTGGTTCGGCAATACAGCTCGTAACGGGTATTCTTGGAGTTGTTCACTGCAACAACGCTTCTAAAGCAGGACTTCTTCTTGCACTCGGCGTAGTCAGTGTGGCACTTCTTCTAATCTCGAACGTAGTGCTTCCTATGGTATACGGAACGGCAATCAACTTTGTATCAATCCTTACAGGTGCAGTTCTTCCTGTGCTCTTCATAATCGGCGCACAAAAGAACAAAGTTGCTTAAGAATTAGCATTCAAGAAATGCTCTGTCCTCAACGACAGGGCATTTTTTTACGGAAAAATTTGTATCTTTTGGCAAAAATTCAAATGTATGTTTTGACAATGTGATTAAATTGTGATAAGATAATTGTGCAGATATACGCCGTTAACTTATAGTTTAAGTTAGCGAAAAAGTATTTGAAACTATGAAAGATCGGGTATTAACTAATGCAGTCCATGTACGAAACAAAGAATTTATTAAGGTTTTGCGGCCTGTTTATGGTGGTCGGAGGAATAATGAATGCGGTTGCCGGATTTACATCCTCGGTCAGGTTTGAAGCACTTGGGCTTCATTATCTTATCTACGTCGGAATCGCCCTGGGAGTCATCCAAATTATGACGGGAGCGATAACTCAGTTGCTCTATAAGAAGTCGTCGAGCATGATTTTTCTCGTAGTATTAGCGGTGTTGGTTGTTGTTCTTAATCTTCTTGTGTTTATCATTCCACTTAGTAACGGGCTCAGCATAAACGTATTCAGTCTCATCTTCAGCTGTGTTATACCTGTAGTATACATCGTTGTGGCTATAAAAGTTAAACGAGGCGAATAATCAAAAAAGACCTCTGCGTTTTCAGTTAAGTCTGAAATTGCACGGGTCTTTTTTTGTTTATAATCTTTTGATTTCTTCGACACTGGTGAAAGCGCGCTCTTCTCCAAATACGTAGGAAAACATCTCGTTCCACGAACTTATGGGATAACTGTCCGCCTTGACTGTGTTTGCGAATTGTGCGAAGTTTTCATATGTTGCATTTTCTTGCAAATCTGAAACGTAGGATGCGTTTATGCAATATGCAAAATCTTGAAAAATATCATTCATTTAATCGTAACCTCTTTCTTACTTTACCTTATAATGTGGTAGGATGTGTTCCCAACCTACTATTAATTTACCACCAGAAAGGGGGGGTTGCAACGATAAATTTATCTTTAATTAACACAAGATATGCAAAATAACGTAACTAAATACGCAAGAAGACGCGATAAAGGCGGGTGAATTGAGTTTATAAAAAAATATTAGAAAATTTTAATTTGCGTTGTAAAAAGTTCGAAAATTTGCAACAAATCAGGGTGTAACATGAATATATATATAAAATAATATAGAATCAATTGTATATGTTAGAAGGTGCTGCTGCAATATTTTGTATTAAAGATGCAAAAAAGCTTGTAAAAATTCGCGTTTTTGGTATAATAAAAATGAAGGCAGCGTTGGCGATCCTCGAAAGGAAGAGTTTATGCAAGAGACAACTTTGATAATTGTATTTTCAATAGTTTTTGCTTTTTATAATTATGCATATATAAAATTAGTAGAGAATATTC
Organism: uncultured Christensenellaceae bacterium; assembly: GCA_964370275.1. GTDB lineage: Bacteria > Bacillota > Clostridia > Christensenellales > Christensenellaceae > CAYJIQ01. The sequence continues at coordinate 26,465 of CAYJIQ010000001.1, read as the reverse complement.
TGGCGAGCAAGAGGTTCAAGTCTCCTGTGGCGTTTTATGTATCTTCGATTATAACAAGTGCAATAGGAACTTCGCTGTTTACTGTGCTCGGCACGTTTTCTACATTAGGCTACATCATCATAATAGTATTTTTCTTTCTTGAAATTACTGTACTGTTTAAAAACTACAACTTAATAGGCGTGCTGGTTTGTACGCTTTCAATAACGCTTCACATATTTTGTCTGCGTTCGGTTATTTCCTCGGTATTTTCAATCGTTACGGAAATGTCGGTATACGATATCATGCAGGATGCGAGTTTATTCTGGGTGATTCTCATAGCTACTGCGGTGCTCGGAACGGTAGCCTCGATTTTATGTAATGTGATAATTCCAAGAAAGTACTATCAGATAATTAACCAAAATGTTGACCACATGGGGTTCCTCTTTGCCTTTTGCGCTATGTTTAACTTTTACATGATAATAAACGCTTTAAAATACATATCGGCAGAGTTTGCATACGGCATGGTGCTGGAGGAGATAATTCTTGCAATTATAATGCTTGGAGGGCTGTACGTAGCTCTGTTTATGTTAATCAGGTTTGACAAGCTGCTTGGGTATCAAGAAAAGTTGCAACAGGACATAGATAGAGATAAGGTGTATAAACACTCGCTGCTAACCCAGTGTGACATGACATTTGAATTTAACTGCACTAAAGACATTATTATGAAATCAAACAAAAAAGAAGAAGTATGGGATCTTTCGGAATACAAAAAATACAGCGACTATTTACAAAAGCTGATAAAGCATGCCGTGCATCCAAAGGATGCGGACAAGATCAGACAAATTGCGTTTCCGCAGAATATAATAAAGGCATATGTAGACGGAAAACGAGAGATTGAATTGGAGTATCGTTCAAAGGACATCGACGAGATGAAGGGCGAATACGAATGGTACAGTGAACATATTCACCTTGAGCGCAAGGCAAGCGGCGATATAGTAGCTCTTTCGACTATAAACATAGTTACGGAAAAGAAGGAAAGAGAAGCTCGACTAAAAAAGAAAGCAGAGACAGATACTCTTACCGGTGCATATAACAAGACCAGAATGGCAGAAAAAGTTAGCGATATTCTGTCTGCCGGCGGTACGGGAACGCTCGTCATGTTTGACCTTGACAACTTTAAGGGAATAAATGACAACATGGGCCATGCCTTCGGCGACGATGTATTAAAAGAAGTGTATGAAAAGGTGAAGGCGCTCTTTAGAGAAAGAGACTTACTAGGAAGAATCGGCGGAGACGAATTTGTACTGTTTATGAGCTCGCTCACAAACAAGGAAGATATTAACAAGCGCGCCACACAGATTTGCAAAACGATAGAAAAAACCTACACGCAGGGCGATAACAGCGTGCACATATCTACAAGTGTCGGGCTGTCAATTGCACCCGACGATTCAAACGACTACGACGAGTTGTTGCACTATGCGGATATGGCTATGTATGCGGCTAAGAATGCTGGTAAAAATAACTTTAAGTACTACGACAAAGAGATCACGAAGGGTTTTAGAGAATCCGATTCGCGGCTTGGAAGATAAGCGACTAGGCTCTCTTTATCGCGTTTCTTGCAAGTTCGTCGCATCTGTTGTTAAACTCGTTGTCGCTGTGTCCCTTGACCTTTATGTACTGTATGGTGTGATATTCCCCAAGCCTGATAAGCTCGAGCCAAAGTTCCTTGTTTTTGACAGGGTCTCTTGAGGAGGTCTTCCAACCGTTTCGCACCCAGCCTTTGATCCAACCCTTTGTAAACGCATCACACATGTAGGCGGAATCCGTAAACAAATCCACATAACAAGCCTCTTTTAGGAGCTTAAGCGCTTGAATAGCTGCCATAAGCTCCATTTTATTATTAGTTGTTTCAGCTTCTCCGCCCGAAATTTCCTTGCGGTGTTGCCCAAACATTAAAATAGCTCCCCAGCCACCCGGGCCGGGGTTTCCCGAGCAAGCTCCGTCCGTGTATATTAAAACCTTTTTCACATGTTCCTCGCTTTATCTACTGCAGCGTCAACTGCGCTTATTATTGCGTGTCTGAAGTTTTTTTCTTCAAGTGTGCTCGTCGCCTGAGCGGTTATTCCGCCGGGAGAGGAAACGTCGCCCTTTAATACTGCGGGATGTTTTCCCGAAAGTTTAGCCATGCTCGCACTGCCAAGCACAGTCTGCGTCGCTAGGGTGGAAGCAAGTTCGCGCGAGAGTCCGTGTTTAACGCCGGCGTCTATCATAGCCTCGATAAACATATACACATATGCAGGGCCGCAGCCGCTTATCGCTGTAACTTGAGCGATTGCGCTTTCGCTTACTCCTTCAACGATGCCCAAGTTTGAAAATAACGAGGTAGCGAATTCAAGCTCCTGCTCTAAGAAGTCTGTAGGTAAAACAAAAGCAGTTGCGCCCTGCCCCACCATGAGCGGAGTGTTTGGCATGACGCGCAAAATACGGCTTGCATTAGGTGCATGTTCTCGCAAATCATCAACGCTGACGCCGCCAGCGATTGAAATAAATGCCTTGTTTTCGCACTCAACTATATCAAGAACACCTCTAATTACATTTGGTTTTACAGCGAGTACAGTAATGTCGCAAATTTTAACGATTTCATTTACATGTTTGCAAATGTTCACGCCTATTTCGTGCTGTAAAAATGCAGTCCTCTTGTCTGAAATATCGTATACGTACATGTTTTTAGCGCTTAGCACCTTTTGTTGTTCAGCACCTCTTATTATGGCTTCCGCCATATTTCCTCCGCCGATGAATCCAAGTTTCATAATATACCTCCAATGATAGTTATTAGTATCAGCAAAAACAATCGTGTGTTATACTTCACGAAGCTTATCGAGAACCTGTGTGAAATATTCGGGCAACTTCGATGTAAAAGTCATAAGTTTGCCGGTCGTTGGGTGAATAAATTCAAGCTTGCAAGCATGGAGAAGCTGTCCGCTTGTCTTTATTTTGCTTGCACCACCATAGAGGGGATCGCCCAAAACTCCGTGGCCGATATGCGCCATGTGTACGCGGATTTGATGGGTGCGTCCCGTTTCAAGTTTTAGGTACGCAAGCGTATATGAATCGTACACTTTAATGATGTTATAGTCGGTGGCGGCATATTTTCCTGCCATGTCAACGCACATCTTCTTTCTGTCCTTTTTACTCCGCGCTATCGGAAACTCGACTCTCCCGCCCGAGGCGAT
>CAYJIQ010000001.1:7976-23243 GCA_964370275.1 uncultured Christensenellaceae bacterium | reverse complement strand
ATCTGTTCGCTGAGCGACTTATGTGCGCTGTCATTTTTTGCTACGACAAGGAGTCCGCTTGTGTCCTTGTCTATTCTGTGGACTATGCCGGGGCGCATAACTCCGCCGATGCCCGAGAGATCTTTAACGTGAAAAAGAAGTGCATTTACAAGCGTTCCCGTATAGTTTCCCGCCGCCGGGTGGACGACCATGCCCTGAGTTTTGTCCACAACAACGAGGTCTTCGTCTTCGTAGACAATGTTTATAGGAATATCCTCGGGGATTGCCTCCGAGGGTTCGGGTTCGGGTAGGGTGATGCTAATAATGTCGCCTTCTTTGACGGTATATTTGCCCTTTTTGCACTGCGAGTTGACTGTAACATCCCCCGCTTCGATTAAACCTTTTAAAAGAGAGCGTGAAAAATCGGGAAGTGCATCAGATAAAAATTTATCAAGCCTGCTTCCCGATTGTTGTGCGACAATATTTACTTCTTCCATGTAACTGCAAAATCTCCTTTGCGTAGGCGCCTGTGCGCCGACTAATAATATATCTCTCGTCTTACATCTTAGCTTTATCTTCGCTCAAAACATGTTCGTCTTCCGAGTTATTTTCGGGCTCGGAATCTTGAGTGTCTTCAATGTTCATGTCCTGTGCGTCTGTCTCACCTGAATTTGTAGCGTTAATTTCCTGCTCCTGTTGTAATGCAGCTTCTTTTTCTGCCTTTCCCATAAGGAAAAGCCAATATATACCGAGGAACACCGCGCCAACCGAAACGAACGAATCCGCAACGTTGAATACCGGGAATGATATGAAGTCGAATTGCAAAAAGTCAACTACGTATCCTAAGAATACTCGGTCTATTAGGTTTCCAAGAGCACCACTAATAATCATCGCAAGAGAAACGACGTATATTTTGCCATACTTATTTTTGCCGTAGGTGTTCATCGTTTTAAACAAGAATACCGACATTACTACAGCAAGAACAAAACTAACCAACGCTAAAATCCACGTTGCGTCCTGGAATATTCCAAAAGCAGCCCCCGTGTTTTCGGCGTAAGTAAAATTAATTATACCGGGAATAACCTCCATCGAATTTCCGATAAGGTTGTCCACCGCCCACATTTTAGTTAGTTGGTCAAGCAAAACGCCAACAAAAATTACAATAATCGCAAGCATCTATACTATTCTACCAGTTCATCAATAAGTGCTTTTAGCTCTTTGTCAGAAACGGGCGCATTTGAATAAATTTCTGTCATGTCGATGCTTCCGTTTGTTGCGTCAGTTCCAAAGGACATATGAAGTTCATCTTCCTCGACTACAACGGGTGTGTTCGCTTCTTCTTTTGCATAGCTTTCAAGCACTGCGTTTAATGCGGCGTCGTCCGTAGTGTTGGAATCAAATGTTTCAACAATTTCCTTTGCGTCGTCAATCCCTGTTATTGGCTTTGCCAAAAACGCATTGAGGTCAAAAGTGACCTTTTCTGTGGGTTCAACAACAATATCTTCGGTTTGCTGAATTGAAGGAATAACTTCAGCGGTGTTTACTGAGTTCACGTATTCGAGAAACCCACCGTTTTTAAGTGCGTCCATATAGGAAGATACTCTTGACTCGACATTGCCGTAAAACTCTAATGCAGATTTTTTAAGCTCTTCGATTTTAGCGCTGAGCTCTTCGATTTCGGCGTTTGCCTTCCTCGTTTTCTCGTAGCTTTCTTGCTGAGCTTTCATCACGATGTTCATAGCATCGGATTCGGCGTTAGACTTTAGCGTCGTCGCCTGTGCTTGGGCTTCGTCTATTACTTGTCTCGCGGTTTTCTGTGCGGCGACCATAGTGTTAGTCAGCGCATGTTCCATGTCTTTGTACCTAGCGAGCTCTACTTTATCCGCATCTACCAGCTTTTGCATTTCAGCAAGTTCGTTTGCGATATCGTCAAGAAAACTGTCCACTTCAAGGTGGTTGTATCCGCCTTTTTTTTGCACATTAAACTTCTTATCGAGCAATACATCACGATTAAGTAACATCTATTGTGTCCGTCCTTTAATTAATTAGTTGTAAGCGTATTGAGGTGTTTCCTCGTAGTAATCCTCTTCTTCAGCAGGCATAGCATCAAAGGATTCGCTGCTTACTGAATTGTCGTCTTGCATTGTGACATCGACACTTGAAGGTGCGAGCACAAATATATTTCTTGCAACCTTTGTAACTCCGCCGTCCAGTGAATAAATTCCACCGCTTAAAAAGTCTAAGATTCTCTGTGCGAGCTTAACTTCAACTCCGTCGAGATTTACTATAACAGCATTTCTCATCTGGATATTGTCGAGAATTAGCCTTGATTCTTCGATTGTCGAAGGTCTGAAAATCTTCATTTTAAGATCGGGTGTTGCTTGAGAATTGTATTTTCTAAAATCCACTACGTTTGATCTTTGTGTTGCGTTGATTGCACTATAATCTCTTGACATGGTTTCCCTCCTCTGTCCTGTGTAGCTGCGTTGCGGTTGAGTGTAATTCTTTTGCGGCTCTTCGTAAGTTATACGCTCCCTTTTGTTTACGGGTTCATATTGTTGTTCTTCTTCATAGCCGTACTCGTCGCTTGCTTCAGCAGGCTCCAGTCCGATTATAGCCATAGTCTTTTTCCAAAACTTGCTAGCCATTTTTTGTCCCCCTTGAATGTGTTTTATCTAAATATTGCAGACCCAACCCTCACAATGTTGGCTCCCTCACGGACGGCAATGTCAAAATCATCGCTCATTCCCATGGAAAGATACTGCAATTTTAGCTCGTGCTTGTAACGCTCAAATATATCGTTTGTCCTTGCAAATATACTTGCGCATTCTTTTGGGCTTGCTCCAAGCGGCGTCATGGTCATAAAGCCACGAATCTTCACGCTCTTTAGCGGATGCAAACTCTCTATGAACGCATCGAGGTCTTCCTCGTATACGCCCGACTTACTGTCTTCTTTGGCAACGTTTAATTGAATTAAACATTCAAGCACCGCATCATCTCTGCTGCAAAGACGCTCGATCTCTTTTGCGACGTCTATTTCACACAGCGAATGAAGCAGTTTAATATTGCCTATCAGATATTTCACTTTGTTTTTTTGCAACCTGCCTATCATGTGCCAATTTATGTCCTCGCCCATTATAGGTTGCTTTTTTGTAATTTCCTGAACCTTGTTTTCGCCAAAGTCTTTGATTCCAAAATCTGCGGCGGCAAGCATAAGCTCAGTATCAACGTATTTTGTTACTGCAACTAGACTAATTTCCCGGGGATCTCTTCCCGAGGCAACTGCGCTGTTAGAAATGCGCTCCAAAACGCTCTGTATCTTGCTTTTTACGTCCATTAAAACACCACTTCACTACCTTCGTTTAGTCCGGCTGTTACGTTTATTGATTCTACTATAACATACCCGCTTTGTTCAATCAAGACCTTTATGTAAACTTTTTCGATTTTTTCGCCGTTTTTCACTTGAATATACTCGCCTTCAGCGTCGCTCAACACTGCATTTGCAGGTAATTGAAGTCCGACATAGTCAGCGCTCAAGGTGAAATTAACGTTTCTTGTCATAAGAAGAGGGGAAACATCTCCTGTAAATTCGAGGTAGTATATGTACTTTGAACCGTCTCTTTTATAGGGCGTTGTTTCGTCAAAGGGGATTACGGTTGCGGAGTATATCGAGTCCGAAGAATCGCTAAAAACCGCACTAAAAGCGTTGGTATTTTCAAATTCGGGGATGATTTGGTCTTCTATTACGGTTATGTACCAAGTGTCTGCGTTTACCAGCCTGTATAGCGGCTTGGCTGCATCGTCCGACTCAAAAGCGCTCGAAGAGTACCTTCCGCTAATGATGTCTTCGATGTTTGAGACTGTAAGCTCTTTCATGTTTTCGTATGTTAAAAGTTGTTCGTTTCCGTCAAAGTAGTAGCTGACGATGCCGGGTGCTTCGGCGGCAACAGTCTCTTCCCAGTCGTCTATTCTTGCGAGCATGTCGCTTTCCTTTTGGTATAAATCCTCAAGCGTTGCGTCCGTCGTTACGTGTTCTCTTAAAAACTGTGTTCGCTGGTCGAGCAAATCCTGCAAGTCCTTTTCAAGCTGCAATAAATCGCCGGTTGCCTCGCCCGAAACGACAGAACTAATCTGCGCGCTAAGTTCGTCTATCTCGAGGTTTAGTGTATCAAGACCCTTGTTTTCAACGTCTTTGAGCACGTTGTTTTGCTGGTAGTCGAGAATCGAGTTTTGCTGAAGCAGTAGGTTTTCCTCTGCCGAATCGCTGTAATCCCAGGTGTAGACCTCTGCAACTGCCGTTCCCGCTATGACTTCCTGCCCTTCGTCGACAAGAAAGTTTGCTTTGCTGTAGTTTTGAGATTGATATGAAGTTTCTTCTCTTATAACTATGCCGCTGGTTTCGTGCATAAAGGAGATCGTGCCCTTTGTCGCTATAGCTGAGTTTGACATAAAAATGAGCACGAGGGACAAAATGATGATAAGCACAACAAGCCCACCGAATACCATGACAAAACGTGGGGAAATTGTTGAATTTCTGCGTGCATATCTGCTCATATAATATCACCTCCGACATGACCTACTACGGTCAGTTTAAATGTTCAAAACATTCTACCATAAAATACAAACACAGTCGAGTGTAACCTATAAGTTGAAGTTACGTGAAAAATAAAAAAACATGCCTGTTAAAAACACCTATACAAAGGGTTTTAAGGGCATGATTCGCACAAAAACACCGTGCTATTTCGCGCAAAAACATTGTGTTTCATAATAATTATTCATAATTTGTTCATTGACTATTCATGTGTTATTAACAAGTTCTATCTCAAAATACGCACGATCGCCTTTTTTGTTGTACCTAAGGAGTTTGCAAAGGCTGTTTGCAAGGAAAATCCCTCTTCCGTGTTCGAGGTTAACGTTGGGTGTGCGCTGTAGGTGTTTGGTAGGGTCAAAGCCCTTTCCGGAGTCTATAACGCAGGAGCGCAATGTTGCATCGTCCACAGAATAAAGAAGCTCGACGCAATTGCCCGAAGAATGTTCAAGTGCGTTTAAGATAAGCTCGCTGTATACGACCCTCACGTAATATTCGCTCTCCTCAGCAATGTGTATATTTTCTTTTATGTGTCCCAATACAGTGCCCAGCAAAACGCTCAGCTGTTGGGTATTTTCAATGAAAACCTTTTGTGACATAAACACAAACCTCCGTCATTTATGTATATATATAACCGTTTATTACATAAATGAACCGCTAAATACACAGATTTTTTATTTTGTTTAAAGTTTTCTTTTCGTATCTGGAGATATACATCTGAGAAACTCCCAGTTCTTTTGCTACGCTTCTTTGGGATTTCCCCTCCAAAAATCGCTTTGTAATGACCTTTTTTTCGTTCTCATTAAGCTTTGACATGACAAAAGCAACAAACTCTTTGTCTTCAAATTTAGAAAAACCTTCGTCCTCTTTGCCGACGAACGCTTCGATAGCCGATCCGTCTTCATCTCCTGTGAGCGCTTCGAGCGAGGATATACTTCCCGCTGTTGATACGATGTCCATGAGTTCAAGTACGCGTTCTGTGCTAATTCCCATTTCCTGAGCAATTAGCTCGGTTGAAACGTTTCCTGTTACCGAAAGCTTGTCCTTAGTTCGCAGGAAGGTGACCAGCTGTTCGGAGTCTCTTCTTGAGATGTGCATCAGTCTTGATTTGTCTCTGAAGTAGTTTTTCACCTCGCCGACGAGGGAAGGTGTCGCAAAAGTCGTAAACTTTATCCCGCGAGAGGGGTCGTAGCGGTCGATTGTGCGCACAAGTGCCATAGACGCAACTTGATAAAGGTCGTCGTAGTCAACTCCTCTGCCCACAAACTTTTTTGCCACAATTTCGGCAACATAAAGATAGTGGACAAGAATTTCATTGCGCATCTGCAAGTCCTTTGACTTTTCATACTCTATAAATTTTTGATCTATCATGCTAGCCGACAATTTTTCCATAATTACAATACATCAAATACCAAGCTAAACGTTCTTTTTGTAAGCTCTTTTGTAAAGTTGAGGTCTGCACAAAGTGCTTCGAGGAGCAACTTTGAAATTTCGTGTGCGTCTTGTTCTTGTTCGGTAAAATCATCTGTAAATTCGCCGTCAACAGAGACTTCAACCATAACTTTTTCGTCAAGTATATATGTTACAAGCAGCTCGGATGTCGTGTGCAAGCCTGCCATTACCAGCATACATGCCTCTGCAATCGCCTGCTTAAAGTCCTCAATATCCTCGATATCCATTCCGACGCGTTGTCCGATTCCCGATGAAAATAGCCTTATGGGCATTACAAATTTAGAATCCGCAGGAAGTGTGATGTTAATATTTTCTGTCATGTCCTATTCCCCCATCTCGAATAATTTGTTTAGGTTTGTAAGCTCGAAAATCTTTAAAATATGAGGTTTTAAGCCAAACAGCTTAACGTTTGAATCGTGCTGTTTTGCGACTCTGTTTACGCTAACAAGCATCCCAAGACCCGTAGAGTCGATATATGTAAGCTCCGTGCAGTTTATTACGGGTTTGCCCGTCTTTGCACATTCGGCAAGTTCGGTTTTTATGTCGTCTGCATTGGCGATTTCCACCTCGCCCGAAAGTTCAATTTCCCACTCTTTAGTTTTTTCGTTGAATATTTTTACAATCATATTTTAACCTCCGGCTTAAATGTAGTTTCTGAGTTGTGCAAAATCATCTATGAAGTGATGTGCACCGCTGTTTAAGAGCAGCTCACTTTCACAATAACCGTATGTGACCGCAACGCAGGTAACGCCTGCACTTAGTGCCGCTCCCGTGTCTGTTAAAGAATCCCCCACATACAGTGTGTCGGCTTTGTCTACCCCGAACTTTTCGCATAAGAAGTTTACACACCAAGGATCGGGTTTTGGGGTTTCCATGTCCTCGCGTGAGATAACTGCATCAAACATGTTGGCTATGCCCATAACTTTAATAAGCTCATCCGTGTGCCACTTTGGTTTCATCGTCGCAACGGCAATAGTCAGACCTTTAGCCCGGGCTTCTTCGAGGACGCTTTTTACATTTGGATAAAACCCCGACTTGTCGCAGATGTGCTCTAAGTAATGGTTTGTGTAGTTCTTGTAAATTTCGGGCATCTCATTTTTGGATATTCCGAATTTATTAAGCGCGCCGGCCAGTAGCTTTGTCGCGCCGTTTCCTATGAGATCTTCGACTGTAGCTCTGTCAAGCTCAACCTTCCAAGGCTTAAGAGTTAGGTTAAGCGAGGTTGTTATGTCGTCAAGTGTGTCGATAAGAGTCCCGTCAAGATCACAAATTAAAAGTTTCATATTTTCCCCAACCGAGTGTTCTTGTATAGTAATAAAACACTACACTTCATTTTATCAGCAACGAAGGGTTGCGTCAACTTAATTTATTTGAGTTTCACGCATTTTATTCAAATTTTTCCTCTTTGAAAGTTTAAATTAATTTAATAAAAATGAAACAATGCACTATTGAAAAAATATGTGTTATAGTGCATAATATAACTAAACAGATAAAAAGTAGGAGGTAAAGTATGCACATTACTAAAATGCACGGGCTTGGAAATGATTTTATCATAATCGATACGCGAGACCTTGAGCTTGTTAATATACCTCAAATAGCCATTTCGCTTTGTTCAAGACGGATTGGAGTTGGTGCGGATGGGCTTTTGCTTATAGACAATTCGCAGATTGCCGACTTTGAGATGAGGGTTATAAATTCCGACGGAAGCGAGGCGCAGATGTGCGGAAACGGAATTCGCTGTGCGGCGAAGTACGCCTACGACTTCGGCATAGTTGCGAATACGAGTATGACTGTGCAGACAACGGCGGGGATAATGAAACCCGAGCTTGTTTTAAAAAACAATGTCGTAGCAAACGTTCGCGTCCGGATGGGCAGTCCTAAATTTTCAAGAAGCGAGATTCCCATGAACGGGGAAGGAGACGCGCTTGACGCTTGCATAACCGTGGACGCAAGAGAGGTCAAGCTTGCAGCGTTGCTTATGGGCGTTCCTCATGCCGTCGTTTACGAACACGAGTATCAGGCGGACTTTGAGAAGATAGCTCCGCTAATTGAAGCGCACGATGAATTTCCCGAAAATATAAACGTAAATTTTGTTCAGATAGAAGACGAACACAGGATTTTGGTTCGAACTTGGGAAAGGGGTGCGGGCAGAACGCTCGCCTGCGGAACCGGAGCTTGTGCCTGTACGGTGGCGCTTTGCGAAAAAGGACTGCTAAAAAGCCCCGTAAAAGTATTGCTTGAACACGGTGCGCTTGACATCGAATACGAACAGGGCGAGGTTATAATGACAGGACCTGCGGCTTATGTCTTTAGCGGAGAGGTCATGTGAGCGAAAGTTTCAAAGAGCTTGCGGAGCTTCTTGGGTGTGCATATGTCGTGGGTGGAAGTGTGAGAAACTCGCTAATCGGGCTTCCTGTTTCGGACACAGACATCGCCTCAAAACTCTTGCCAGGGCAAGTGCTTGAAATTTGTCGGGGCAAATATGACGCTCGCATAGTAAACGAAAAACTCGGAACCGTACTTATAGACTGCGAAGGAACACCCGTTGAACACACCACTTTTCGCTCGGAAAGCTACAAAAGAGGACACACGCCGCAGGAAACGGTGCTCGGGGTTAGCATGGAAAAGGATGCACTCAGGCGGGACTTTTCGGTAAATGCACTATACTGCGATGCTCTTAGCGGGGAGCTTTTTGACCCGACGGGCAGAGGTCTGGAGGATATAAAAAAAAGAAGGTTGCGCACGAGCACGAGTGACCCGAACCTGATAATTGCAGACGACGGTTTGCGCCTGCTTCGACTTTGCAGGTTTGTGGGGGAACTCGGTTTTAGTGTATGCGAAGAACTGCTCGCCTGTGCAAAGGAAAATGCGGAAATAATAAACGACATTTCGGCGGAGAGAATTTTTGCCGAGCTTAGCAAGATTATGCTCTGTGACACAAAATACGCAAACAAAGACGGAGTTAGAGATGCGCTGCTGATTTTTTGCGATATGGGGTTAGACGAGTTTGTATTGGGGCACGAATTGGAGCAAAGTGCAATAAAACTGTGTTCGGGTGCGCCACAGGATGCGACTTTGCGGTGGGCTGGTTTGCTTTTTGGCTCGGATGCGGCAGAGGTGCTAAGCAGACTGCGTGCACCAAATGCACTGACAAGGGCGGTTGTAAACATAATTGGGGTGGAGAAAAAAATGCACCCACAGCTCAGAAGGACGGTAATAAGAGCGGGCAAAGAGGCTTTTGAAGGATATTGTCTGCTAACCCGCGATAATGAATGTATAGAAGTTCTCAAACAGATGCGCAAAGCGGATTGTCCGTTCACTCTGCGTGAACTGAAGATAACGGGCAGGGATTTAATCGACATCGGCGTAACTCCCGTTAAGGTCGGAGGGGTTTTAAATGCACTTCTTGAAGAGTGCGCGATAGACCCCGGACTAAACGAGGCAGACGCATTGCTCGAAATGGGCAAGGGGGTTGCATATGGAATTTAGCAATTTAAGCACGGTCGTTTTGCCAAAGGCGGCAATAAGCGAACTGATAAACGCACCCGAATACAGCATAAAGGTATATTTGCTCGGAATTGAAGGCGGCGATTTTAGCGTAAACGCCATCGCGGCAAGGATAGGAAAGGACGCAACAACAGTACTCGGGGCGATAGAGGACTTAAAGAAAAGAGGACTTTTAAACATCGTCACAAACGGCGAGGAGCAAAAGCTCGAATACGTGTATGCTCAGGAGGAGCGGGTCGACTCGCCCGCATATCCCGACGCAGAGTTCAACCGCTCTGTTCAGCTCATCTTTAAGGACAGGCAACTTGGATACTATGATATGCACAGCCTTTACGAATGCTTGAGCGTTATGGAACTTTCAAAACCCATATTGTTGGTGCTCACCGAAAGTGCGGTAAATTCGCACCCGGCGAGGCAAAACCTGCCCATTTCTTATATTGTAAAACTCGCAAGGAAGTGGAGCAGCGAAGGGGTAAACACAATTGCACAGGCGGAACATCGTGCGGCGGTGCTAACGGGCAAAAACAACGTTAGAGATGTGTTGCGCTTGCTCGGTATGCCCGGCAAAAACCCCTCCATCATCGAAGAGGAAATATTTGAAAAGTGGCAACTTAAATGGGGAATGTCTTTTGGCGCGATTGAGGCGGCCGTTCCGCAGACGGCAAAGATTCAGTACCCAAACATGCAATACCTCGACACCATAATTGAAGAGCTATACGACAATAAAATCGTCGATGCTGTGGGCGCTAGGGAGTATTTTGAGATGCGATCCAAGCAGGATAAGGGAATAAAGCAGATTTTGGAGTCTATGGGATCGCCGAGGCGGACTATAACAAAGGACATAAGAAGCAGATATGTTGCATGGTGTGCGCTGGGGTTTGATGCAAACAGTATCTCTCGGATTGCCTCCTACATCGCGATGAGAGGACGGCACAGCATAGAACAGCTCGACATAGAACTTGTAAACTGGCACAATGCGAATTTGCATACGGAACAAGAGATACGTTCAGGCATCGAGGATCGCAGGAATTATGCACAAAAAATAAGAAACATGCTTGCAAGCGCGGGGCTTGATGTCGGGAGCACTGCCGGCGTCGAGGAGTTGTATGGCAGGTTTGCATCAAAATACAACCATTCCGATGATGTGATATTATACGCTGCAGAGTGTTCGCTCGGAACGCGCAGTCCGCTAAAATACATGGACAAACTGCTCAAAGATTGGCACAAAAAGGGATGCTACACCATAGATTCGGCAAAGGCAGAGCATGTATCGCACGCATTTGCACAAAAAAAAGGCGCACCCGAATACGAACAAAGAGACTACTCGGGCGGGGTAAACATAAGGGATGTGAGCGCAGGTGAAGACGAATAGGAGTAAAAAACTTGGAGATAAATGAGATTTTAGCTGAACACTCGCAGAGAAAACTCGACGCTGAATACGAATCAGAAAGGCAGATTGCACGGGTCAGGCAAGAAATCCCCGAGTTTGCCCGCCTTACAGACGAAAAAAATGCGCTAAAGATAAAGGTGCTAAGAGATAGGCTTTCGGGAAAGCAAGCGGACATCTCAGAGCAGCTTGCGCAATACGACGTGAGGATTTCGCAGTGTCTTAAAGAAGGAGGAATTAAACCTTCGGACTTTTTGCCAAAGTATACCTGCAAAACCTGCAAAGACACGGGAGTTTTGCGGGGCGGTTATTGCGGGTGCATATTTGACACGCTGTACACAAAACTGTACGGAGCGCTGGACTTTTCAAAGCTAACGGGCAGTTTTGAGGAGTATGACGTGTCTTTATATTCGCAGGAAGGGGAAAACCCAACACCTGCACAGCGGGCACAAAACTCGCTTAATTTCCTGAAAAAATTTGCGAGCGAGTTTCCCGACACAAAGCGCAGAGGCATAGTAATTCTCGGAAAAGCGGGGCTTGGGAAGAGCTTCTCTATGGTAAGTCTAGCTAAGGAAATTTCAAAAAAGACACCGAAAGTTTGCTATATTCGTGCATTTGAGCTTTTTGAACGTTTTTATGATCATAGGCTTGAAAAAAGTGACTTGCTAAATCCGCTCTACGACTGCGACATAATTTTTATCGACGACCTGGGCAGTGAGCCGCAGACCAACAACGTTACAAAGGAATATTTTTTTCAATTTATGGATAGGAGAGTTTGCGAAAATAAGCACTTTGTCATAGCTTCAAATTTGAGTACAAAGGGTATTATGTCGTACTACGGCGAACGCACCGGCTCCAGAATATTTGAAAATAAAAACTCCGATACACTTCAGTTTACCGGAGTCGATTTGCGTCTTTGCTAATGATGGTTGTTTGCTACATGTCTATAAGTTTTAGCCTATTTCGTATTGGGTAAGGCCTTTTATATGGTCAAGCGGCCACATGACGAACACGGCGTGACCCAAGACTTCGGATTCGGGGATAGGTCCAACGCTACTGCTTCGGCTATCCTGTGAGTTGTTCCTGTTGTCTCCCATTACAAAAACATGGTCTTCGGGAACGACGATTTGCTCCATATTGCCTTCGGTGTACGGTTCTTTTATGTACGGTTCGTTTATCACCTGGCCGTTAAGGTAGACTGCGCCGTCTAATATTTCAACAGTGTCTCCCTCTATTCCTATAATTCGCTTAACAAATGATTCTGTGCGATCCGGATAGTGAACTACGACAATCTGCCCTCGCACATAGTTACCCGTTAGCTTAGAAACCTTTTCGACGAATACTGTTTCTTCAGACTCGAGTGTCGGATTCATCGAGGGTCCGTCCACCCGCACAAATTCGAATACGAAAAATCTTAGTACGAGCGCAAGTGCTATTGCAATAAGTATATATATTACCCAGCTTATAATCTCCTTTTTGGTGGAGTTTGTCTCCTCCTCATAGGCGTGTCTGGCTCGACGTGGCTGTTCGGTAACTTGCTTCATTCGTTAACCTTCCTCTTTACTCTGCGTTTAAAGTCGTCGTAGCTGAGCATTACAATCCGCCCACAGCCAAGACACCGCAGTTTATAATCCGCACCGGTTCGGGTGACTTCCCATTTTATGCTTCCGCACGGATGCTTTTTTTTTGTCTCAATAATATCGCCAATTTCGTACATATGTTCTCCACAACTTGTCAACATCTGCCAATAGGCATATAAGCAATTATAATATATTTTCAGCAAAAAATAAAGCTCTATTCACAAAAATTTAAAAAAATGTAGCATTTAGGGAGTTTTTCCCTGCACAACCGAATAAAAGACAAAAAACCGTCGGGTGGTAGCTGTAGAGAATTGAATAAATAACCATGATCCGCCCAAACTATTTTAGTAAACGAAGTCCGCCGATAAGATCTGCGGAAAGACGACTAACAACCTTGGGAGGAACGTGCTATGAACAAAGTAGAGATATGCGGGGTAAACACAAAGGAACTACCGGTAATACCCGACCGTGAACTGAAGGGATACTTTGAAAAGATTCGCTCGGGAGACACCGGCGCTCGGGAGGCATTTACAAGAGGAAATTTGAGATTGGTGCTCAGCATAATCCAAAGATTTTCTATGAGGGGAGAGAACATGGACGATCTGTTTCAAGTCGGTTGCGTCGGGTTGCTAAAGGCGATAGACAGGTTTGACGTCACTATGGATGTGCGCTTTTCAACATATGCGGTACCCATGATTTCGGGTGAGGTGCGCAGGTACCTTCGTGACTACAACCCGGTTAGGGTCAGCCGTTCGCTCAGGGACACCGCATACCGCGCGTTCCAAGTTAGAAATGAGCTTGCAGAATACAACTCAAAGGAACCTACGATGGAGGAGATAGCAAAGGAGATGGAGATGAAAGTTTCAGATGTCGCATATGCGGTTAGTGCTGTGCAAGATCCGGTTTCGCTATATGAACCGGTATATCAGGATGGCACGGATACGCTGTTTGTAATGGATTCCATTGCAGACGAAAAAAACGCAGATGAAATTTGGCTCACTTCAATTGCGCTTCGGGATGTTATCGACAAGCTAACACAAAAGGAAAAAGATATCGTGCAAAGGCGGTTTTTTGATGGAAAAACTCAAATGGAGGTCGCACGTGAAATAGGTATTTCACACAGCGAAATGACACTTTTGACATCCAAGGGTGTTCTTGTTGTGCGCGTATTTATTGAGGTTTAATGCCGTTTTGCATTCTTATGTAGTGAAATAAGTACTGCTGAGCAATGCCGGCGTATTGGCCAAATGTCTTTAACACAAACTCGGTGAGCTGGGCGTCGTTTTTGGGAACGAATCCGTAATACTCATTTAGCACACGCTTTATCCATACGTCTTTTGGGAAGGCGTTTTTCTTTTTAAAGGCAAAGAGCAGGATGCAATCTGCTACTTTGGGACCCACTCCAACCAACTTCAAAAGTTCACACTTCGCATAGTCGTAGCTCAAATCAAATAGCTCATTTAAGTCCATGTCCGCTAACATGCGTGTGGATTTTGAAATGTATCCTGCACGGTATCCGGTGCCGAGTTTCAAAAGGTCATCCTCTGTTGCGCGGCAAAGTTGCTCGACTGTCGGAAATGCAAAATCATCCTCTCCGATACGCGTTCCAAATTCGCGGCAAAGGGCGGAGATGATTTTCTTTATTCTGGGGATGTGGTTGTTTTGGGATATGAGAAAAGAGATTATAGTTTCAAACGGATCTTGGTTTAGCAGTCTCATGCCTCTGCAACATTCGAGGGTGGCCGACAATACCTCGTCGCGGGCAAATCCTCTTTCGAGGTCTGAATATGAAAAATCAAGGTCGAAGTAATCCGACCAGATGTTGCTAATTTCAACTTCGGTTGTGGGGTAAATCTCAAGGCCGTCATCTGTGTTTCTGAGCGTGATGCGCTTGCCCATAGCAATGCCGCTCATAGTTTCGCCGCATCGTTCAAACCGAAATGTCTGCCCGCAGTCAAACACGACGAAGGGATTGATGTATTCGCCCGATATTATTGCTCTGTCGCCGTCATAGTTAATATTCATATTATAATTATATCAAAGAATCTACTAAAACTCAACATGAAAAAAACGGCACACTCACTATGAATGTGCCGTCTTGTGTTTTAACTGTTTGCCGCCGAAAGTCTCGGTGCTGTGCTTACCAGTTTAGGCTGTTCCTCGCCTTTGACTGAATCTTTAGTTACGACGCATTTTTCCACGTCTTCTCTGCCGGGAATTTCGTACATTACATCCATCATTACACCTTCAACGATGGAGCGCAGTCCGCGTGCACCCGTGTCCCTTTCGATTGCAAGCTTGGCAATCGCTTCAAGGGCGTCTTCGTCAAAATCAAGATCTACACCATCCATCTCAAGCAACCTTTTAAACTGCTTTGTTATAGCATTTTTGGGTTGTGTCAGGATGTTTATGAGTGCAGCTTCGTCTAGCTGTTCGAGCGTTGCAACAACCGGAACACGACCTACAAATTCGGGAATAAGTCCGTATTTGAGAAGATCTTCAGGCTGTAGTTGTGCAAAAAGTTCGGTTATATTCTTTTCCTTTTTGCTCTTTATCTCCGCTCCGAAGCCCATCGTCTTTTTGCCGACTCTGGTCTCGATAATTTGTTCGAGGCCGCCGAACGCTCCTCCGCAGATGAAAAGAACGTTTGTCGTGTCTATCTGCAAGAAATCTTGGTGCGGATGCTTTCTTCCACCTTGCGGCGGAACGCTTGCAACCGTGCCCTCGAGGATTTTCAGGAGTGCTTGTTGAACACCTTCGCCCGAAACGTCTCT
>CAYJIQ010000001.1:4175-7966 GCA_964370275.1 uncultured Christensenellaceae bacterium | reverse complement strand
TTGCGCACGGTTTATGTCATAATCTGCCGCTTGTATCAGCTTTAACAGAATATTTTCAACGTCTTCGCCAACGTATCCTGCTTCGGTAAGCGATGTTGCGTCTGCAATCGCAAAGGGAACTTGAAGCACCCTCGCAAGGGTCTGTGCAAGAAGCGTCTTTCCGCAACCGGTTGGCCCTAGGAGCAAAATATTGCTCTTTTGGAGCTCGACATCTTCCTTTTTCTTGACCGGTGAGGATATGCGCTTGTAGTGATTATAAACAGCAACTGCAAGCGATTTTTTTGCCTTTTCCTGGCCGATAACGTAGTCGTTTAGTGCATCTACGATTTCAGAGGGTTTGGGAATATCGTGAAGATCGGGAAGCGACTTTTCAGAGTACTCCTCGTCTATAATCTCACGACAAAGTTGAACACACTGGTCGCAAATAAACACGCCGGGGCCTGCTATTATACGCCGTACCTGTTCTTGATATTTCCCGCAAAATGAACACTTTACGGGTTTACTGTCGTCAATTTTTGCCATTATATCACCTCGGCTCTATTTTTTTAGCACTACCTCGTCAACCAAACCGTATTCCTTTGCCTCCTCGGGAGACATATAGCGGTCTCTGTCCGTGTCATTTGCGATCTTTTCAATTGGTTGACCTGTACGCTCGCTCAGGATATTATTTAGCTTTTCCTTTATGGAAAGCATGTGCCTAGCCTGAATTTCGATTTCTGAAACCTGGCCTCTTGCACCTCCGAGCGGTTGGTGAATCATAATTTCGCTGTTTGGAAGAGCTTTGCGCTTTCCTTTTGTTCCCGCTGCAAGCAGGAATGCTCCCATAGACGCTGCAAGTCCTACGCAGATTGTGGTAACATCGCACTTGATGTACTGCATCGTGTCGTATATAGCAAGCCCTGCCGAAACCGAACCGCCTGGCGAGTTGATGTATAAAAATACATCTTTATCGGGATCTTCGGCCTCGAGAAATATGAGCTGCGCAACAACGAGATTTGCGGTTAGGTCGTCTATTTCTCCGGTAATAAAGATAATTCTGTCCTTTAGAAGACGGGAGTATATGTCATAACTTCTCTCGCCTCTGTTTGTCTGTTCTACAACTATTGGAACATAGCTCATGTATGCGTAGTCCTTTCGCTCATTATAATTCCCTAAAGTATACTATACCACACATGTGCAAAATCTCAACTCTTTTGCAACATGTTAACAAAATATTTTTGTTTGCGGCAATAGCGCAGTATTTGCTACTTCAGTTTGGCGTTTGAAATGAGAGTGTCTACGAGCTTGCTAAAGATTGCTCTATCTTTAATATACTCAGTTTGCTCGTCTGTCATTCCTTTTTTGTATTCGTCCATATCTGCGCCCATCTCTTTTACGAGGTTTTTGAGCTCAACTTGCATCTCTTCTTCGCTTACTTCAAAGTTTTCAGCGTTTTTGATTGCCTCAAGAACAAGTCTCGTTTTTACGATGTTTGCACAGCTCTCCTGCTGCATCTCTCTGAACTGATCCATGCTCATGCCCGAGTACTGCATGTATTGTTCCATGCTCATACCCTGATATCTGAGCGAATATTCCATGCGCTTTATCTGGCTGTCGATTTCGTCGTCTATCATGCACTGGGGGATATCAACTTCGCAAACTTCAAGAACAGCTTCGATAACCTTGTCTTCCTGTTCCTGCTTTTCGCGCTTCTGCGCTGCTTCAACTTTTTTTGCTTTGATATCCGCTTTGTATTCTTCTAAAGTCTCAAACTCGGATACTTCGGATGCAAATTCGTCGTCCGCTTCGCTTAGCTGTTTTTCTTTGATCTCGTGGAGCACGACTTCAAATTTTGCTTCCTTGCCTGCGAGGTCTTCCGAGTGATATTTTTCGGGGAATGTTACGGTGATCGTCTTTTCGTCGCCGATGTTCATGCCTTCAACCTGCTCTTCAAAACCCGGGATAAACATACCGCTTCCGAGATCTAGGTTTTGCTTCTCAGCCGTACCGCCATCAAAGTATTCGCCGTCTACGCTTCCTTTGTAGTCGATGGTTACTTTGTCGCCGTTTTTAGCTTCGCGTTCAACGTCTACGTATCTTGCATTTTGTTCTAAAACGTTTTTGATTTCGTTATCGACGTCTTCGTCTGTAACTTCGTGCGAAACTTTTTGCGCTTCAACGCCTTTGTATTCGCCTAAAACAACTTCGGGTTTAACGAAAATATCCGCCGAAATTGTGAGTCCTTTTTCTTCGTCCATGTTCTTGATGTCCACTTCCATAGGTCTTGAAACGGGGAAGACATCAAGCTCTTTTACAGCTTCGAGGTATCCTTCGGGGAATACTATGTCAAGAGCATCCTCAAAAAACAGACCCGCGCCGTAGTGTTGTTCGATAATATGTCTCGGAGCTTTGCCCTTTCTGAAGCCGGGTACGTTAAACTTGCTTCTTTCCTTTAAGAAGACCTTGTTTTCAGCTTCCTTAAACTTGTCCATGCTCACGTTAAACTCAATCTGGATTTTATTCTTTTCTAATTCTTTAAAACTCGCCATTGTAAAAACCTCCATAAATATATAAACCCACCTCTTTGGGTGACTTCTCCAAATTATATATTATCACACAATTTTTTTGCACGCAAGCAATATTTTCCCATTTTAAACTAATTCGTAGTACACGGTCACCGTCGAATAAATCGTATGAGTGTCGTATGAGATGTTTGTTGTGGGTGCGGAATCGCTTGACTCACTTTCTTCCATGGGTGCTTCTGAAGCATATGGTTCGCTATATCCTTCGATTATAGACATGTCGTCTGTGTACCCCTCGGTTATGCTCACTGCTCGACCGACGCTTCTTCCGTTTGCTTCGGCTAAAATTGTAGCTTTTTCAAGTGCGTTGTTGCTTGCGTCCTGCATGGCGAGTGTGTAGCCCTCCGTATCGTCCTCCAAAGAGAAGTACACGTTTCCGATGCTCACGTCAAACTCGGAGATTGAATCTATGTATATTCCGACGTTGTCCTTGTCCTTTGTCGAAAATGTTATAGATGTGTTTGCGTTATAGCCGACGATTTGGTCGTTGTCGCCGTAATATCCACTTGCATAGTCGGGATAAACTCCGTAGTGCTCGGTTACGATGTCCTCTGCGGCAATGCCGATGTTGTGAAGTCTTTGCGTGACTTGTTCGGTTTTTTGCGCGCTTGCCTGCGTTGCCTGTTCGGAGGTGTCTCCGTACTCCATGATTTCAACCCAGACGTTTGCGGTGTCGGGCGAAACTTTTGCCTCGCCTCTGCCTGTCACTTTTATCGTGCTTGTATAACCGGCAGAAGAACTTGCATGGTTATCCGGTGTGGGAACGCTCTGCGGAATAGAGTCAAGGACGACGTTGTCGCTCGTTGTAGGTGAGCAGGCAACAAATGCTGCCGCAGCGACTATAGCGGTTAAAGCAAAAACGGTCTTCTTCATAAACTTCCCTCCAAAATTCATCTTTTAAAACAGAATGTATTAAAATACGCCTTTTTTAAGTATGATGCAGGCGTAGTGTGACATCTCGCTGGTGGTTACTACCGCATAAGCGCTGTTTGCGATGTCGTAAAAATCAAACCTTTCGACAGGCTTTGCGCGAAGGCCGTCTTTTTCGTGCTTTTTGGCAATCTCTTCGTACTGCGCCCAAATTGCCGGTTCGGGTGCACCGGGGTCTACGGGTTGCATCAGCGTAGTCGGGTGGTCAACAAAAATATCGAGCGGGATAAGCGAAAGCACGCTATCGAGCACTTCCAGCGCACCAAGGCCGATGCAACTAACGGATTTTTGGTGGCTTTT
>CAYJIQ010000001.1:0-4165 GCA_964370275.1 uncultured Christensenellaceae bacterium | reverse complement strand
AAGTTTCCGTCTGCGATGACGATTTGGTCTCCGTGACCCATTTCCATGAGAACTTTAATAAGATCTGCCGACACATTTTTTGGAACGTTTTTAAGCATAATAATCTCCTTACAATTTCTATAAATTTAGTTCTTTCAATCTTATCATATCAAAATTGATGTGTCAAAAGCTTATTATATAAGATGTAAGAAAAATAATAATTGCAAAAAACGGAGGTTTAAAGTAAAATGTATCCATATAGAAATTTTGGGAGGATTAATTTATGAAGATTGACAACGAAGTAATGCAATGGGCAGATGAGAAGATGAACAAAACGATTGCGGCGTTTGGAAATGAACTTTCTAATTTAAGAGCGGGAAGAGCAAACCCCAACCTGCTTAAAAAGATACAGGTTGAATATTACGGAACGATGACTCCGCTTTCGCAGATGGCAAACATTGCTGCGCCAGAGCCCAGAGTGCTTACAATTTCTCTGTTTGATGCGACCGCGCTAAAAGCAACGGAAAAGGCGATAATCGGAAGCGACCTTGGAATTACTCCATCAAACGATGGAAAGCTCATAAGAATAGTGTTTCCGGAGCTTACGGCAGAGCGCAGAAAAGAGCTTGTAAAGCAGGCGAAGAAGTACGCAGAGGAGTGTAAAGTTTCCATCCGTTCTGTGCGCAGAGATGTAAACGAGAAGCTGAAGAAGCAGAAAAAAGATTCGGTCATCACCGAGGACGATCTAACGGATCTCGAGAAGGATATCCAAAAGATTACCGATGAGCACATAAAGAGTATCGACAACATCCTCAAAGAAAAGGAAAAGGAAATTACGGAGATTTAACCTTGGAAGTTGTGGGAAAAAAGGTGTGCGATGCTAGGAAGACATTAAAAGGCGATGTGAACGTGGTGCGCTATGATTGCAGGAGAGCTGTAAGGGAACTTGAAGGCGCAGATGACGAACGTGTGCTTCGTGTAAAAAAGACCCGTGATGGCTATGAGCTTGTCACGGGAATGTTTAAGTAGCAAGAATTTGGGAGGCGTTTTTTGAGCGAAGAAAAAAAGCAAAGTCTACATGTCGCCATAATCATGGACGGCAACGGGCGTTGGGCAAAAAATAAAAAACTTCCTCGTGCGATGGGACATAGAGCGGGAGTCGAGCGTGTTCGGGATATCGTTAAGGCATGTCCGGACAGAGGCGTTACCTCGCTCACCTTATACGCGTTTTCGACGGAAAATTGGAAAAGACCAAAGGACGAAGTCGGGTTGCTCATGACTCTTTTGCTAAAATACATAAAAGGCGAGGTAAAAGAGCTAAACAAACAGGGTGTCTGTTTGCGAATAGTCGGAGATCTTTCTCCGCTTTCGGAACCGTTGCGTGCGGCGGCAAACGAGGCCTATGAGAAGACAAAACACAACACCCGCCTAAACTTAAACGTCGCCGTGAACTACGGTTCTCGTGCGGAAATTTTGCGTGCGGCAAAAATTTTGGCGCAAAAAAGTGCGGACGGAAAGCTTGATCAAAGCGAAATAGATGAGGAATTTTTTTCCTCTTTGATGTACGTGGGTGACCCGGATCTGATAATAAGGACTAGCGGAGAACAGCGACTGAGCAATTTTATGCTTTGGCAGTGCGCATATTCGGAGTTTTACTTTACAGACCTGCACTGGCCCGATTTTGACGAAAAACAGTTAGACCTTGCACTCGAGAGTTACTCAAAAAGAGGCAGGCGTTTTGGAGGACTGTAAATATACTGATAGGAACTTAAAATTAAATGGTAAAGAAGACAATAGTAGGGCTGCTCATTGCAGGACTGCTGATTTTAATAATATGGCTGGGTACGTGGTACATTGCGGGAGCTGTGTGGATTGTTAGCGTTCTTGTTCAGTACGAGATGATCAAAACGCTCAAAAAAGGGGATATAAAGCCGATTTCGCCAATTCTTATAGGGTTTACGGTGCTACTTGCTCCGATATATTACTTTGCACCTGTATTTTTATTTCAGATGCTAGCGGTATCGCTGATTTTTGTTAGCGGAATCATATTTAAGCACTACAACTTTGAAAGTATATTTTCGAGCATTTTTACACTCTACTATCCGCAGTTGTTCTTTGTCTTCTTCTATATGATAATCTTCAACGGAGACGAGGATCTCGCAAGGCTCATGTTGCTTGTCGCCTTCACATCGGCGGCTATGTCTGATACGGGTGCATACTTTGTCGGCTCGTTTATGGGAAAGACGAAGCTCGCGCCCTCGATAAGCCCGAACAAGACGGTGGAAGGCTCTGTAGGCGGAATTTTAGGAGCAATCATCGGGGTTGTAATAGTTGCACTCATATTTGACCAAGGAAGGGTGCGCATAGTAAGCGCGTCTATGGTTAAGCGCAGATACGGAGTTAAGGACTTTGGGAGCATCATGCCCGGCCACGGCGGATTTTTTGACCGTGTGGATTCGACGCTTTTTGTGTTGCCGGTAGTCTACATGTTCTACATTATTAACCTGGTGTTATAATCGACTTATGAGGTGAACGAAGTGAGAAGAAAAAAAGTAGCACTGCTCGGCTCTACGGGCTCGATAGGAACAAAGGCGATTTTTGCACTAAAGGAGCTTTCTAATTTATATAGAATAACGGCGATTACCGGGCATAACAACACCAAACTGCTCATGGAACAGGCATCGGATCTAAAGCCGGAGTTTGTGGGTATTACGGGTGAGCGCATATGTGAAATGCCCGAGGGAGTGCGCACAGAATACGGAAAACATGCGCTCGTGCGTGCGTGTGAGGGTGCGGACATCGTACTGCTTGCCGTCGTTGGAATTGCGGGGCTTCCCGCTTTTGAATATTGCCTTAAAAATAACATCCCCGTTGCGCTTGCGACGAAGGAAGCTATGGTGTGCGGAGGAAGGATCGCAAGGGATTTGATGGATAAAACGGGAACGCCTGTTTTACCGATAGACAGCGAGCTTTCGGCGATTTTCCAATGCCTTGCGGGAAACAGAAAAAAGGACGTGCGCTCCATTTGGCTAACGGCTTCGGGAGGGCCTTTTAGAGATTGGACTTTTGAGGATATCTGCAAGGCAACACCCGAGCAGGCACTCAAACACCCGAACTGGAACATGGGCGCAAAGATATCGGTCGATTCGGCAACGCTTATGAACAAAGGGCTTGAGATTATGGAGACACGCTGGCTCTTTGACATCCCCGCAAAGAAGATAAAAGTCGTCATCCATCCGCAATCTCTCGTACATTCTATGGTCGAATATGTTGACGGATCTCTCATCAGCATGATGGGGGTGACGGACATGCAACTGGCGATTCACTATGCGATGACGTATCCGAGGCGTTTGCCCTCAAGCGTCAGACCGCTTAACCTATATCAGGTTTCACAGCTTAATTTTTATGAACCAAAGACGGACAGATTTCCCTGCCTTGAGCTTGCATACGAAGCGGTAAAGAGCGACGGATATCTTCAGCTTGTGCTCAATTCGGCAAACGAGGTCGCGGTCGATTTGTTCCTGAAAAAGCAGATCGGTTTTATGGACATTCCCAGGCTTGTCGAGAGGGCGATGAACAAATATCACTCGGTAAAACTCACCAGATTCGAGGAAATTTACGAGGTGGACGAACAGGTAAGAGCGTTTGTAATGAACGCGTATACTTCTATTTAGCGGAAAATTTGTGTTAATTTCCTGTAAAAGGGAATGAACCTGTGCAAAATTGAAGTATAATAACTTGAAGTAAATAACCGTGAAACATGGTGCGTTGGAGGTAACTTTTTGGAACAATTTTTTAGTGTGGCACTTACGATAATCTTTGGCCTGCTCATTTTAACGGCGCTTGTAGTCGTGCATGAGTTTGGACACTACAGCATAGCGAGGAAGCTCGGCATACCCGTCAAAGAGTTTGGCGTGGGGTTTGGGCCAAAGCTCATAAAGTGGAGAAAAAAGGGGATTGACTATTCAATTCGCCCGATTCCGCTCGGTGGTTTTACCGCGTTTTACGACGAATATTCAGAAGACGAGCAAAACAAAGACACGAGGGCATTCGGAAACCATCCGGTATACAAGCGGTTTTTAACCATACTTGCGGGTCCTGTCTACAACTTCATATTCGCCATTATTTTGGCGATTGCGATTTTGAGCATCTACGGCGACGGCGTTCCCGTGATTGCGCAGGTCGA